>CAZPEK010000221.1:2716-6738 GCA_964585555.1 uncultured Leptospirales bacterium
TACAATGAACTCGAAGATGTCCGCCAGGCACTGGTTCTCGGTATCAGGGATTATGTTCAAAAATGCGGATTCAGCAAAGTGCTCATCGGCCTCTCAGGGGGGATAGACTCAGCACTGACCTGCGCCCTTGCGGTTGAGGCCCTGGGCTCTGAGCAGGTCATTGGTATCACCATGCCCTCAATGTATTCATCCAGCGGCAGTGTTGATGACTCCTATGAGCTTGCTGAAAATCTCAGCATTGAAATTTCGACTATTCCCATCAAGGAGCTCTTCGAAGAATTTGACTCATCCCTTGAAACAATTCTCGGGGGCTCTCTCGAAGGAGTCACGGAAGAAAATATACAGGCCCGCATCAGGGGAACTATCCTCATGGCGGTAAGCAACAAAACCGGCAGGCTGCTTCTTACTACCGGAAACAAGTCTGAATTTGCCATGGGCTACTGTACCCTCTACGGTGATATGAACGGGGGGCTGGCAGTCATCTCTGATCTTCCGAAAACCCTGGTCTATGAACTGTCACGGCACATGAACAAAGACAAAATCATCATCCCGGTCAATACCATTGAAAAGCCCCCGTCTGCAGAACTGAGGGAAGACCAGAAGGATTCTGATTCTCTTCCCCCCTACGATATACTCGACGGGATACTGCAGCTTTATATTGAAGAACGGAAATCAGTTGATGAAATCGTTGCGGCAGGCTATGACCGGGATCTTACCAGGAGCATTCTGCGAACCGTAAACCTGAATGAATATAAACGCCGTCAGGCTGCCCCGGGCCTGAAGGTCACCACAAAGGCCTTCGGGACAGGAAGAAGAATCCCCCTTGCCCAGAAGTTTGTTCCGTAATAGAACTATAGAATAAGTGAAGATACTTTACCGTCATTCCCTCATCAAGAGAATGACGGTAAGCATTTTTAAACTATCCAGAAAGGAAGTTTAAACAAGGCGGCTTACTTCCCCAGAACCTTCCGTACCTTCTTTGTTGTAAACCGAAGGAAAAATGCCGCAAGTGCAGTCAAAAGAATAATTACCAGAAAGCCGACCCATGTTACATAGGTTCCCCGCGAAAGAAGAGAAACAGGACTCCATGATGCCACGGCAACAGTTCGCCCTAACTTCCCCTTGTACTTTTCCGGAATATTCGGAATGCCGTCGCCATCGGTATCCTTAAAACTTTTCACATACTCAAGAAGGCCGACCCATTCTTTCGCTTCCTGGATGCCTTCTTTATTCTTGTCCATGTCGATTCTTCGAGTTGAAAGATCAGTAACGGGATTTCCCTGCTCATCCTTCGGAATAATAGTCAGGACGTTATAAGTAAAACTTCCGACAATTTTCAAAAAGGTTGCATTATAAATATCAGCTGATGCCTTATACAGTTTTGTATTACCTTTTGAGTAATCAAGAAGTTTATAACCCGACTCCTCATCACCCATCCAGATTTCCGTTACCCGGTCAAAGAGCATACGGTTGGGGTTATAGGTAAACTTGAGGCCGCTGATCTGAAGAAAATAATCATCTCCCTTAAGGGGATAGATACTGGTGAGAATTTCAAGGGCCCGTTTGATTTCATAACCGTAGATATTAAAAGTAATCAAAGGGTATGCCATGGTGTCATCCATACCGATTCCCAGGGGAATAGTTCTGAAAAGATCACACATGGCAATCTTTCCTGTTTTACCCTTTAGAATATCATCACGGATAACCCCCCCTGAAATAACCCCGATATCGATTTTTGAACCAGGGGCTTCAAAGCGGTTTCCGTAATACCTGATTGAATCGGCAATCATGTTGCCGAGATTGGATTCATCATTTTCAATTTTCAGATCGAAATCCGTTTCAGCAACGGGAGAATAAAATCCCAGGCCGTAATATTTCAAGACCTTCATGTTGATGGCACCGATTTTATTGTTGATGCTGGCCTCGATTACCGGGTCTCCCTGTATCGAGTCATTTACATCAATAAACTTATGGCCAGCAAGCTTCACGGCTCCCTTATCCAGAACCATGTCAAGAATGCCGACCTGGAGACCATAAGCCCAGGACTGGACAATCACGGTATTGTTGACGCTGATAGGCTTTTCAATTTTTGTATGGGTATGTCCGCTGATGATCACATCAATACCAGGGACTTCACGAGCAAGAATTTCATCCTCGGATTTATCTTTGTTTTCCCAGAGCCCTGAATGGGAAAGACAGATAACAACATCAACTTTTTCTTTATTCCTGAGAAGAGCAACCATTTTGCGGGCCGTTTCGACCGGGTCAGCAAACTTCACCGGCGAGGCAAAGGGAGCCACTTCCGCGGCATCGTGACCCATAAGGCCAAAAAAACCAAAGGTGATACCGTCTTTCTTCATTACATAATATGGCTTTACAAATCCCTTGTTATAAGCCGCTTCAAGGGTATCATCTTTTTTGCTTTCTTTACTGAAAATAAGATTTGATGCTACAACCTGGGGAATTCTTCCTTTGCCACCCGCTTCGAGGATTTTGGCAAGTCCCCGGGGCATCAGGTCAAACTCATGATTGCCAAGGGTTACGGCTTCATAGCCCATCTCTTTCATCAGCTTCAATTCAAAGGCATATTCCCGGGAGACCATGTGAAACAGTGATCCCATGAGAAAATCCCCCGCATCGAGTACAAGGGTTGAGTTACTTTTTTCTTTTTTTGTATTATTTATTATTGAGGCAATCCGCGCCCAGCCGCCTGCGGTGATATCATTATTCACTATCCCCGGAGAATAGTCTATATTTGGAGAAAATCCCAGAAGGTGAGAATGCAAATCGTTGGTATGGATAATTGTAAATTTCTTCTCAGCCGCAAAAAGGCCTGCGGGAAAGGCTAAAAGCACTGCAAGTAGTAATATTTTTGTTTTCACTAAGTCCTCCTCATACTGATTGGCACTTCAGTCTATAATTAGTATAAATATATGAAAGGAAGAAAGAGCGTCAATACAAATATG
Source organism: uncultured Leptospirales bacterium (assembly GCA_964585555.1). GTDB lineage: Bacteria > Spirochaetota > UBA4802 > UBA4802 > UBA5550 > CAZHNW01. The sequence goes on from CAZPEK010000221.1 coordinate 5,683, forward strand.
TGCCCAAACAGGGGTCCCGGCACTAATGCATTTAACTAATCAGATAATTAAATGCATTGACAGAAGGGGACGATTATGAAAAATTTCTACAATATTTAAGGACAAGCGGATATAATCATGAAAATACTTACCACTGCCATGCTCCTCATTGTAACCCTTTTAATAGTACCTGTCATCAGTTACACCACCGGTACGGCCCTGGGGCCACTGGAGATGGAGGCTCTGAGCCATGTCATGATAACAGCAGCCGCAGTTGCTCTTCTCTGCTTTATCCTGGGAGAAGTAACGGGAAACACCAGCCAGGTTGACAAAATCTGGAGCCTGGCCCCTATTGTATACACCTGGACAGTTACATCATATGGTAACTATTCACCCCGGCTGATTTTGATGAGCATCCTGGTAACGATCTGGGGCCTTCGGCTCACCTATAACTTTTCCCGCCACGGCGCTTACAGGATAAAATTCTGGACGGGCAAGGAAGATTACCGCTGGGAGGTCCTGCGCCAGAAAGATGAATTCCAGCCTCCCTGGAAGTGGTCACTCTTTAACTTCTTTTTCATATCGGGATACCAGAATGCCCTGATTCTGCTTTTTACCCTGCCGATTATTATCGCCCTTCAGAACAGGAACAACGATCTGACAATGCTCGATTACTTTGCAGCGGGTTTAATGTTATTTTTTATCATATTCGAAACAGTAGCTGACAACCAGCAATGGCGATTTCAAAGTGCTAAATGGAAAAAAATTAATAACGGGGAAGAAGTAACCGGCAGTCACAAAAAGGGATTTCTCGACGCAGGGCTCTGGTCTCTTTCAAGGCATCCAAACTATTTTGCAGAACAAAGCATATGGATAGCCTTTTATCTTTTCAGCGTTGCGGCTTCAGGTCAATGGATCAACTGGTCAATAGCAGGCTGCCTGCTTCTTTTAATTCTTTTCCAGAACAGCTCAATTTTCAGTGAAGAAATAAGCGCCGGGAAATATCCGGAGTACGCTGAATACCAGCAAAATGTCCGCCGGTTTATTCCTATTCCTAAAAGAAAAAAATAATTCTAC
>CAZPEK010000222.1:0-6364 GCA_964585555.1 uncultured Leptospirales bacterium
TAGGGCTGGGATACAACCCCGGAGAACAGGCATTCAAAGAAAACATTGACATGGGTATCGTATCATACGATTCGATGAAGACCAGTTCAGGCATCAGAATGATCTCAATAGAAAAATGGGGGGAAAGGAAGAAATATCCCGCCACTGCAGATGAACTGAAAGAGCTTGAAAAAATACGTGAAGATGTCTGTGCCCTCGGAAAGGAAGCAGGCTACAGCAGAACCGCAGATTTTTTAGCCTGCCTGACCCATAATTATCTCAATGAAGAATTAAACAACCCTGTCTATCCGAGAAGAATATCAAGACACCTGAAAGTCTTTGACCATTCAGCAAATACCGGCAGGATTACTATCCTGGCGGAAGAAACAACAAATGAAAGTGACGGGGATAAACTCGATTACAGCGAGAAGAGACTCACTATCGCCGTGAAAAATCCTGATGAAAATTTTATCTTTACCATTCTTAATGCCGTCAGGGAAACCGGCATAAACCTGAACCGCTCATACTATGACGTTCTTGACAGTGACACCATCCCCTACTCTATCGGGATAGCATCACTCTACCTTCCCGGGGCCGCAAAAACAGGGCTTCTCGAAAAAATGATAAAGGATATTCAAAATTCTCAAAATGGTGACAGAAACCGGAAGTCTCTCTATCTTGAAAAACGCCTTGAGTCCATTGTCAGGGATCTGAGTAAACCAGGGATTAAAAAAGAAAAACTGGATAGAATCACCACTGAATTAAAAGAATTAATTTCTGAAAACAAAGGCCTCGATTCTGAAAAGGAAATCGGAGATTTTCTCCTTAACTGTTTTACTGATTTCTTTGAAGCCCTTGAATTTCTTGAACTTGACGACAACAATGAAGTGATACAGATGCTTCTCTCATTTGACTGCTTTGATGAATTTTTTGTCCTCAGTAAAAATGGAGAAGAATTTTCAAACAAACCGGGCTTCAGGGCAAAACATAACACCTCCCGGGGAAAAGCCTACAAGGGAGGGCTCAGAATTGACCCCATTGTAAAATTTGTTGAAGTAGCCGCCCTCGCCTTCATGATGACCTGGAAAAGCGCCCGGTCAAGGATTCTCTTCGGGGGCGCCAAGGGCGGACTAATGCTCAACCCGAAGGTATTCGACGACAATAAAATTGACTTTTTTGATACCCTCACCAGTTTCGGCCGGTCCCTTTTTCTCGTCACCGGCCCCTCAAAGGATGTTCCCGCCGGTGATGTGGGGTGCGGGGGCGTGGAAATCGGCAACATGTTTGAAGGGTTTAAGTCGGCCCTCAGAGACCTGGCACTCATGGCCTACGGCCTTAAAAGCAGCCTGAGCATAATCGGCAACAAGGTTATTTCAGTAGAAGAGGCCCGAAAAATACTTATGGAAAACTTCAATATCGAATCACACAACGTGGATATATTACGGGAACTGGTAACCAGCGAAAAGTACCTTGAGCTCGTAGCGGCGCCCCAGATTACAGGAAAACCGAAAATGGGAGTCGAAGCGCGAACAGGAGCAACCGGAAGGGGCCTGTGCTTCAGTATACTTGCCGTAGTCACCAACATGTATCTTGAAAACAAATGGCTGGCTGCGGAAGAACTGAACATTGATGAAAAAGCTCTCTTAAAAAAAGCTGCTTCAATCAATGAAGAACAGATTCTTAAAAATGCCGGCATTAATTTATTAACCGATGAAGAATGGACTCTCCTTGATACGGTTGTCTACAAAAAGCTTTTTGCCGGCAAAAAGCTCGTAGTTCAGGGTTCAGGAAAGGTCGGCAGTTCCATACTGAGAGAAATGAACCGGTACGGGGTCAATGTGATTGCCGTATCAGATGCGGGTGGCGCCCTGATCGGCGAGAACCTTGACGTCGAAGCGATGCTCGAGGCGGTTGCAGCCTCAGCCGACCACCCGGAGCGGTCAAAGAGAAACTCCATCATGGGATGTGATAAAAATGTTCAAACAAAACTGAACAGTGCCGCAGAAGGCAGCGCCATACTCGAACTGGACTGCGACATCCTGGTTACCGCTGCCCTTGAAAACGCCCTTACGGTTGAAAACGCCGGCAGAGTGAAGGCACGGGTAATCGCCTGCGGCAGTAACGGATCAAACACCCCGAAAGCCGATATCATATTGAATAAAAATGGCGTTACCGTCATCTATGACTTTCTGGCAAACCAGGGGGGCGTGAACGCCTCATACTTTGAATGGCTCAGAAACCTCTCAGAAAGATTCCGATACGAGGCACTATCCATTCATGGTGAAGAATTTAATACTGACTGCCTCGATGAGTACATCATGCCTGAATTCAGGGACCGCATCAAGGCAATCCTGGAAAAGGAAGAATCAAAAGAGGTAACCACAGACTGGAACATGGTTATGCGGGACATCATGTTTGCCGCTTCAAATGAAGATTATGCCTTTGCGGCCCGTCACCACATTTCCATGAAAACCGCGGGGTTCGTTAATTCTCTCCTGAGAGTCTTCTCTGCGCAGCTTTTACACTTCCCCGAAAAAGAGAGAAGCAGAATCTGGAAAGGGGTAAATGAAAAAACCCGAAGGCTCATGAAAGGGTTTTTTCTCCATCCCGAATCAGAAATGCACAGCAGCAGCATCAAAGAGATTACCGCCCGGCTCTACCCGTAAGCCCTTACCCGGGCAGGCAGGCATATAACAATATTCATAGACAAATTTAATTATATGCCTGCCGTCAAGCGAACCCTTTACGCCACAATACCCCCATCTCCATACTTAATACTGTTGACAATATTTTTCTCCTTTGATTCTGTGGAAAGGAAGTTTACATCATTCTGCGGCATGAGATTTCACCGGGATGAAAATACTGTAGAATTACTAACAGATAAATAAAAATCGGGAGTAAAAGCATGAAAAAGACAGTTTTCGGCCTGCTGGCTATTCTGGCAGCCCTCTATTTTTCACCTGTTATTGCTTCGGTTTCTGCTGATGAGCATAAAACCGCGCACAAGACAGAACATGTTGAATCTAAAGATGCCCATGGCGCTGAAAGTCATGGTAATGACGGACACCACGGTGCGCCGCATTTTGACGGTAAACACGCATCACTTGCCTGGGCGATCCCCTTTGCGGCAATTCTCTTATCAATCGCCTTCTTTCCCCTTCTGGCGCCTCATTTCTGGCATCACAACTATGGAAAAATTTCCCTTGTTATCGGTGCAACATTCTTTCTTCTCTTCACCTTTTTTCAGGGTGCCGGCATGAGCTTTTTTTACCTTCTTGAGGTATACCTGCTTGAATTTTTACCATTTATTGTACTCCTCCTGGCACTCTATACCGTTGCAGGGGGAATCCGCCTGAAAGGCGAGCTGGTTGGTTCACCGAAACTGAACCTGCTGCTGATTCTCATCGGAACATCCCTTGCCAGCTGGATGGGTACCACCGGTGCCGCCATGCTGATGATTCGCCCCCTTTTAAAGGCAAACGGATGGAGAAAGTATAAGACCCACGTGGTTGTCTTCTTTATATTTCTTGTCGCCAATATCGGCGGTTCACTGACTCCCCTGGGCGACCCGCCCCTCTTTCTCGGTTTTCTCAAGGGTGTTGATTTCACATGGACTCTCACAGCCATGCTGCCACCCATGCTGGTTGCGGTAGCCATTCTCTCTGTAGTATTTTTTATCATGGATACCTACTATTATAAAAAAGAACCCGGGCAGCCTGAGAAAAGCACTAATGGAGAAAAACTGGGCCTCGAAGGAACCGCAAACCTAGCGTTGCTGCCACTGATTCCCATATCCTTTTTAGTGGCGAGCATGAAACTCGGTACGGCCTTTACGGTTCATCATGTAGCCATGCCGACAGCATCATTGCTCCAGGTATGTATACTTCTGGTAATTACTGTTGCTTCACTTATTATCACGAAGAATGAAGTACGTACCGCCAACGAGTTTACCTGGGAACCAATTGTCGAAGTTGGAAAACTCTTTGCGACAATATTTATCACCATGGTACCGCCTATAGCAATGCTGAAAGCCGGTGCTGACGGTCCCCTTGGAGTAATCATCAAAAGTCTCACCGATGCCAACGGCGGATTCATAAATGCCAACTTCTTCTGGTCTACCGGTATACTATCAAGTTTTCTTGACAATGCCCCGACCTACCTGGTATTTTTCAATACTGCCGGCGGTAATGCGACTCAGCTCATGGGCCCCATGTATCAGACACTGCTTGCTATTAGCGTAGGCTCCGTGTTTATGGGAGCCAATACCTATATCGGCAACGCGCCGAATTTCATGGTGAAGTCTATTGCTGAAGAATCAGGTGTTCCAATGCCGAGCTTCTTCGGATATTTACTGAAGTACTCGGTGACAATACTGATACCGACCTTCATTATCATAACACTGATTTTCTTTTAACACCACAGGGAGGATAACAGAATGGCAAACGCATACTATGAAGTCGTTTTTGAAGGACACTACCGGGCAATCAACGGTCTCCTTGAGGGGTTTCGTCTTGGAGCCGGGAAAAACTGGAATTTTTTCTTCAGTCAAGATGCAGGCATTAAAACAGAAACACTGACAGAAATCATTCTTGAATGGATTACCCTGAAAACCAAACTGCACCATGTAATTATGGAAGAAGACTTTTTTAAAGCCTTTGAAAAGGGTGTCGCCAGCATAAAAAATTCAAATTTTGTAAACAAGAAGTACATCCGCTCATCAACGGTAATAAAAGATGCCTCGGTAAATTTCGAAGCCAAAACCTACGGACAGAAATACGGCAATGAAATCAAGGCGCTGATGAAAAACCTGCCGGATGCCCTGGTTATGCATGACTATAATCCCATTGAAAAGCACCGGGACGAGTCAAAGGGAGCCGAAATGTACGCCCCTGAGCATGACTACATCTACGAGGCAAAAGGAAGAATTACCGGTCCCATTGATTCACTGGTTGCATTCAGGAAGGAACTTGACGACCACCCGCTTATTGCAGTAAAAGAAATAGAGCTTACACTTAAATAGATAATAAATCCGGCGGCCCTGTGCCGCCGGACTTATCATGTAACATTATGGCACTGATACTTGCAATTGATGACAGCCTGACTACCCTTCAGCTTCTCGAACTTCAGCTAAAGAAACTTGGGCACGTTACCCTTCTTGCGGATACCGGCGAAGAAGGCCTTGAGCTGGCCCGTACCGCTAATCCCGACATTATTCTTCTTGATCTGGTAATGCCGGGCATGGACGGCTTCGATGTACTGGAACAGTTGAAAAACAGTGATTCGACCCGGGATATCCCGGCAATCATCATCTCAGCAGAAACCGATAAAAAAAATATCCTCAGGGTGATGAAATATGAGATAAAGGATATTCTTTCTAAAAAGTTTTCCGTGAAAACTTTTAAAGAAAAAATTGATAGTGCTATTGACTTCGGCGCCAGGCAGCGTGAAACCAGGAACAAAAAAAACCAGAGTCCTTATACCATAATCAGCCAGCTTGGGAGAACAACAATATCTTTTCGCTCAGGGCTCAAGGAGTCCCTTGCAGAGGCAAAAAAACAATTCGATGCAACCTTCTTCAAAGACATGAAGAATTCTGTAATCATTCTCGATATCAGGTATATATCAGCCTTCTCGTTTCTCGATGTTTCAATGATTGAAGAAATGTTAAAACTTGTTCCCGGTGACCCCCTTTATTTAATTGCGGGCAAACACTACGGGACAATTATGCTGAACATGGATCTTGAAAAACGGGTTCACTGCTTCATATCCTGGAATGACATGGAAATGCACAGCTACAACAGCACCATGTAAGGGCCCCCTCTCCCGCTCAAAAGGTTTTATGTTACTGTTGCATATCTATGGACTGTTTTTTGCGCTGCCCCACGTACATATGATTGTATTCCTCAAAGGTATGCACCGCAGCAAGATAGAGAGGAAGATCAAAGCACCCCTCTTTATAAAGGCTGGTAATATAAGAAAGTGCCGCTTCCTGCTCTCCCGCACTGCCCCAGAATTTCGGCGCGCGGATACCGTCAAAAATATCCGCAATGGCAATAATCTTCGATTCATAGGGAGGCATTTTTCGAAAAGGCGGGTATCCCCGTTCCGCTTTCCGAGGTGGCGCTGCTCGCGCCGGTGATCCCGCGCTCGAAGATCGTCGCCGTCGGCCGCAACTACCGCGATCATGCCGCCGAGTTCGGCAACGAGGCGCCCGAAGAACCGCTCCTGTTCTTCAAGCCGAACACCTCTGTCATCGGTCCGGGCGACGCGATCGTGTTGCCTCCGCAGTCGGAGCGCGTCGACTTCGAGGGCGAGCTGGTCGCGGTCATCGGCCGCGCCACGAAGAACGTCCCGGCTGAGCGCGCCCTCTACCACGAGTTCGGCT
>CAZPEK010000222.1:6374-6679 GCA_964585555.1 uncultured Leptospirales bacterium
GCGGGCGCCGGACTAGGCTCCCCCTACCGGCACCTTGCCGCCGCCCCGCTGGGTGCCGAGCACGTCGACGCGACGCTGTACATCGCCATGGACAACGGACACGTCTCGCAGCTCATCGCCCGGGGCATCCCGGCGGAGAAGATCCGCCTGATGCGCTCCTTCGACCCGGCCTCCCCCGCCATTCTCACGCCGCGACTGGGCGGCGAGGTCCGCCAGGAGGCGTCGCTCACCGACATGGTGCACTCGGTGGCCGACATCATCGCCTACGCATCGGCCGCGTTCACGCTGCTCCCCGGCGACGTGAT
>CAZPEK010000223.1:0-6655 GCA_964585555.1 uncultured Leptospirales bacterium
ATATCCTGACCGATATTCAGCCGATCCGAGGCAGCCACACGGTTCCGTTCGGCATCGCCTTTGACCGGGAGAAGATTAATTTTGAATTTCATATTTTTCTGACCCACACCCTTGAAGAATTTTTCGGGGGGGAAGTTAATGCCCTGTATCATGAGGTGACCCGCAGCCTTGAAGATATCTCGGAGGTAATGGACCGTCGTGATTTTTTTGTACTGAACCATCGGGATTATCATTCCCGCAACATCATGGTTTTTGAAGATGAGCTGAAAATAATCGATTTTCAGGATGCCCGCCTGGGGCTTCCTCAGTACGACCTGGTTTCTCTCCTCTATGATCCTTATTTTTTGTTGAAGGAAGACATGCGCGATGCTCTTAAAAATTATTACCGTGAAGGGGCAGCTGAAAAAAATATATGCACCATGTCTTTTGATGAATTCGATTACTTCTATTATCTCAGCGCCTTCCAGCGAAATATCAAGGCGGTGGGAAGTTACGGCTATCTGGTCACTGAAGCGGGAAAGCCTTCCTTTGAACAGTATATTCTCCCGGGGCTGAAACTCGCCGCCTCATACGCTGATAAAACCGACCTGACCCGGAAGGCCTGGAACCTCCTTGGTGAATACCTTGACACTCTCAATGTGGAGGTGAAGCCGTGAAAGCCTTTCTCCTTGCCGCCGGCTTTGGTGAACGCCTGAGGCCCCTGACTGAAACAGTACCGAAGCCTTTAATCCCTGTCGCTGATATACCCTCTGTCTGCTATGCCCTCTATATCCTGAAACGAAGCGGTGTGACAGACATTGTCTGCAACATTCATTACCTTGGTGACCGCGTAATAAAATTTTTCAAAGACCATGATAACTTCGGCTTTCATGTTACCTTTTCAAAAGAAGATAAGATTCTCGGCACCGGGGGAGGGCTGAAACAATGCGAAGACCTTTTTGACGAAGACTTTGTGCTTATTAACAGTGATATACTCATTGATCTTGACCTGGTATCTGCAATTGAAAAATTCAGGGCTGAAAAACTTCCCGGCCTGATTATCGTTAAGGAAGTTTCAAAAGGCGGGGCAACGGTTTCGGTTGAAGGGGACTGTGTTATTGATTTTAAGAATTTCATGAAAAGCGGGATAGCCCCGTTCTATGATTATACCGGCGCGGCTGTCCTTTCTCCGGAGATATTCCCCCTTCTTGAAAAAGAATTTTCAAGCATTGTATACACCGGGTATACCGGGCTTATTGCCGGTGAGGGGCTTTCGTACTTTGTCCATCACGGGACCTGGATAGATATCGGTACACCTGAGTCTCTTGACAGGGCGGCAGAGCTTTTGACATCTGAAATGCCGGAATTTCTTGATGCGGTGAGGGATTTTTATGCCGGGTACCGCAGTTAGGTAACAGGAAGCTCCTTGTATTCTCTTTTTAATAGAGAATAGATTTGAAGATCGATATAAGCGCCTTTAATTTTTTCTCCCTCACGTCTGATTCCTTCTTTGACGAAACCACATCGTTGGGCAACTTTTTGACTTTTGAAATTTTCAACGCCCGCACATAATTCTATTCGGTTGACATCTGTCTGGGTAAAGGCAATTGATATAATAATTTTTAAGGCGTCAGAAACAATTCCTTTGTTCTGATAATCTTGAGATATCCAGTAGCCTGCGTTTGCTGAATGATTGAGATTATCTTTTTTGTTTAATCCGATTAGACCAATTAAAGTAGAATCGGCATACATTCCATAATGAGGGATCTTGTCTTTCTCGATCATTTCAAGTGATTCTGTGATGTACTTTTCAGTATCCTCAACGCAGTTGGTGAATTCCGTCCAGGGCGCCCAGGCGGAGAGATAGTCTCTGTTGGCAGTTATAAGATCGAAAAGTTCTTGAGGGTTTACTTTTTTCAAATGAATAAGTTTATATGAATTTTTGATGGTAATTTCTTTTTTAAACATAGTGTAAATTTTCTTGAAAAGTTTTATTTGCTTTGCGGTTGTATTCTCATTTTTTTACGCTTTATACCGGTATTATCTGTAAACAATTTATATGTGAGGAAGATAATAGTACAAGAAGAAAATTCATAAGCTCTGATTTCTTGTTTTTCAATATTTCTTGACACACAAATATTCTATGTAAACCTCTTCTAAAAGAGGTCAGAAAAAAAATGGAAGAAATATTCAGAACAATATGCCTGGCAGGGGCTCTGCAGGCCTTTTTTTTATTTATTGTATTGCTGGTTAAAAAAAATAACCGAAAGGCCAACCGATACCTCTCTCTCTACCTGTTTTTTGGGGCCCTTGATGCCTGTGAACTCTACCTTGTTTCCCGGGGATTAATTAGAGCGCCACAGCCTTATCAGCTGAGTATCATTCCGTACTCTCTGGTCTTTGGTCCTTCAGTTTTCTGCTATGTTGCTCTTTTAACCCCACGAATGAATGGGGTTTCAAAAAAATACCTCTTCTTGTTTATGCCATTTATAGTTGCCTTTGCGGTGAATATAATTTTGCACTTTGTCTTCGATGCTTCTCAATTGCCCCAGGCTGTACTTTATGTAAATATGATAATAAACGGGGGGGGACTGCTTTTTGAAGCAATACTGTATATTTGGGCATTTACAATTCTTCAGAAATATACCCAAAGGCTGAAGGAATATTTCTCAGATATTGATGCCCTTAAACTTTCTTTTTTCAGGGCGCTGCTGGTGATTCTTGTTTTCAGTATTATTTTCATTTTTATCTCCTATGCACGTGGAAACATGAGGCATGAGCGTGAGATCTTTGATGTTATTGCCATTCTCATGGGCCTGGGGCTTGTGTTTCTTATTGCATTTTTAGCGGTGATGCAGCCTGAAATATTTAACCGGGTACGTCTCATTGAAAACTCTGTGCCCTGCGATGAGACTCCTTCCTCTCCAAAATATGAAAAGTTCAGGCTTTCACCGGCAAAGGAAGAAGAATATGTGAAAGCATTGCGGGATATTATGCTGGAGGAAAAGCCCTATCTCAACGAGGAGTTGACCCTCCAGGATCTGGCTGATGGCATTTCTCTCTCCACGCACCACCTTTCCATGGTGCTCAACATCCACTTTAGACAGAATTTCTATAATTTCATTAACAGCTACCGTGTTGAGGATGCAAAAGAAAAATTAAAAAATCCTGATTATAATGATCACAACATACTGTCAATAGCCTATAGCGCCGGATTTAATTCAAAGACAACCTTCAATAACATGTTTAAAAAAATTACCGGAAAAACACCAGGGGAATACCGGGCTCATGTATCCCGGTAGAACTTCTTTGCTGTAAAAAAACAGGCCCCGATATTGATCCGGGCTCTTTGGAATGGTCGTGAAATACTGGAATTTTTCATTATTGTTTGAGTGCTCCAGGGATAACAAAAAAGGAGACTAAAATAGTCTCCTTTTTTGTTGTGAAACAATAGGCCGTCTTTTGCTGCAGCTGCTACTGAATAACCTTAAACTCAACCCGCCGGTTAATTTCATAGAAAACCTCTCCCGGTTTTTTGGTCAAAGGTCTTTTTGAACCCATGCCCTGTACGGTGAAGCGGTTCTGTTTCAGGCCCATTTTTATAAAATAGTCCTTTAAGGCCCGGGCCCTTTTAATGCTTACGAGGTAGTTGGCCCTGTCAGAACCGCGAAAATCTGAGTGACCGATAATTGATATTCTGACATCCCGGTGATCCCTCAGGTAATTGATAATCCTGTGGAGATAGGGGTAGTATGAAAGTTTAATTTTGGAAGATTTAAAGGGAAAGTAAACCGGTCTGAAAATAAAAGCTATCTTTTTTTTCAGGTCCCGGGAAACTTCCACGTCAATATTTCTCCTGTCTCCCGGTTTTACCGTGACAGAAGTACGGGGAAGGGAAAAGCCGGTTTCGTCAAGTTTCAGGACGATGCTTGTGACATCATCCTTCGGATATACGACAAAACTTCCGTCAGTATCGGATTTTCTTTTTATTACCCTGAGGGCCTCTGATGCGGGATTTTCCGTATCCTTCAGGTAGACCCTGAAGCGGAGGATGACCGGTTTGCCTGTTTCGCTGTTTATTATATTGAATTGAATCCTGGTTCGTGTATCTTGAGATTTGTCATCGTATCCTTCATCGTCTTGAGTATCGGGAATGATAACCTTTTCTTCCTTTTTGACGGGAGGGTCATCAAGGTGAACTGTGTCCCTGGTGGAAATATCCGGGTCTTTCGTCTTGTCGGTTTCTTTTTTTACCGGTTCTTTCTTCTCTATTTTTTCCTGCCCTGTTGGTATGGCTGTTCCTTCCCCGTTTTTTACCTTTCTTTTGAGGATAAAAGCGGGGTATCCTGTTGCATAGATGTCATATCCCCCGAGACCACCGGTTCGGTCTGAGCAGAAGAAAAGTTCTTTGCCCGCTTCGGTGAGAAAAAGTTCATTGTCCGGTGAGTTAATCCGGGGACCGAGATTTACCGGTTCTTCATATTTCCCTTCATTATATCTGGTGTAGTAGAGGTCCCAGCCACCGTATCCCCCGGGGCGCCGTGAAGAAAAGTAAAATCCCTTCCCATCTCGTGAAGGGGACATGGCCAGGTCGTAATTATAAGTATTTATTGAAGGGGGAAGTTCAACGGCATTGACATATCTGTTGTCCTTCAGCTCGGCAACCATGATGACGCTTCGCCGGATATTCTTGTAGCGCCATCGGCTGAAGAAAAGATATTTTCTGTCGGGGGAAAGACTGGGACACCGTTCATTCCGCTGGGTGTTTACGTCTCCGGCCACCGGTACCGGTTTCGTCCATCTTCCGTCAATCAGGTTTGAGATGTAAAGGTCATAGGTAATTCGTACCGCACCGTCAGCAGTCACCGAGGGACGAAGGCTTCCCTTGCGATCTGCTGCAAAGATAATGGTTTTTCCGTCGGGGGTGATAAAGGGCGTTTCATCATTTTCATTTGAATTGATATCTTTCATGTATTCAGGCTTTGTCCAGCCCTTTTGCGTGAGCCGCGACATGAATATGTTATGTATCTTTTCATCCTTAAGGCGGGAATTGAAGATAAGGGTGTTTCCGTCAGCAGTCAGGGTAGGGGAGTAGTCGTCGCCCATTGAGTTAATCGGACCCTTAAAGTTTATGATTTTTTTTACAGTAAATCCCTGGCTGTAGAGGGCGGTTAATCCTGCGATTGAAATAATTATTACAGCAGCGGCAACACGATATAACTGTTTCATAGAGGGGTTCCTTTTAAACTTCCTTTCCATAAATAATAATATAATGAGGAAACAGGTCTTTATCCCGGTATTTATTCCTTTTCCAGTATGTTACCCTCCCCGGGAGCAAAAAGATTGAGGAGCAAGTACTGCCTGTCTCTTTATATAATCGATATTTTTTATACGTAACTACAGTTTTTAATCAATATTTTTTTATTTTATCCGATAATATAAGTGGATAAAAGGGAGGTCTACTCATGCGCATCTTTAAGGGTATCGGTATATCCGTTCTAATACTGTCAGTTATAACCGGGGTTTTTTATCCCCTGGCGGCCCAGGAAAGCTACGAAGACTATCGAACTGAACGGGACCGGAAAAACCGAAAGTATCCCGCGGGGAAAAAAGACTATGTACGCCGAGAGAAACCTCTTTCAGAAGTCAGGGCCGCTGAATCCGATGGATTTCTTGATGATTTAAGGGGAGCCGTTCGGGAAGAGATTGACACCACCATCAGCAAAGAACGTAAGGCGAGTAAAAAAGTAATAAATGAAAATAAGCTTATTGGTGATATTCGCAAAATAGTCAAAGAAGAAATTGAAGACGCCATAAGCATCAGGGATAAAAAATACCTTGCCCCCTTTACCTTTGAAGCCGGTGGATACATTTCCGCCCAGTTCAAGGGAATGTCCAGTGATGAGAATGACAACAATACCCGTTTTAAGATAATTCCCATATTTAACTTTTTCTTTATGAAAAACTTCGGCATCGGCCTTCACGGTGAAGCGGATATCAATATTACAACAGGTTCCCAGAATTATAATGTGGGAGCAGGACCCATCTTTGCCTTTGGTCTCGATAAGCAGGACCAGTTCTGTTTCTATACATCGATTTTTGCCGGTATGAGCTACAATTCCGAGGTTGGCAAAAGCATTGGATTTCGCTACGGCAATGAGGTGGGATTGAAGTTTGTACTCACCAGCGGTGTAATCTTAAATCTGGGTATCATGCTCGCCTTTGATAATGCGGGAGACGGTGTTACGGGATTCCAGAATATTTACCTTCCGGTTATCGGCATAACAGCCTGGTTTTAAGTACCATGCAGCGACCCGGTAGAGGGCACCGGACAGCAGCGGGTCTCGATATTCTTGCAGAAGATGTTTCCCCTCTCAAGGGGAAGCGGGCTGCCCTCCTGGTCAATCACACTTCAGTTACCTCACAGCTTGAATACTCCTGGGATGTTCTTGCTGCCCGGGGCGTTACAATCAAAAAAATATTTTCACCTGAACATGGTCTCTTTGGTACAGAACAGGATCAGGATCCCTGCCCCCGGCAGTCCGGTGCGGGTATTCCCGTGATCAGCCTTTACGGCACGACCATTGATTCCCTTATGCCCCGAAACGAAGACCTTGATTATATTTATGTACTTGTTTACGATATCCAGGATGTGGGGAGCCGCTACTACACCTAT
>CAZPEK010000224.1:0-5322 GCA_964585555.1 uncultured Leptospirales bacterium
GGGGGAAGCACCGGTATGTTGTCGATTGTGCCGGGCGACGGGTGGCTCTTAAGGTGAAGGTGAAGCGCATTGCCTGCCTGTATGCCTTTTCGGGCCATGTGGTTGCCATGCTTGGGAGAGGAAACGATATCGTTGCCGTGGTTAATGGCCTGAAACGGGATGTGATGCTGACTACTCTGTATCCCTCGATTAAAGACGCAGTTGTACCGAAACGCAACGGAGCCTTGAATATTGAAGAGCTTCTTCGAGTACGTCCTGATGTGGTTTTTGTCCAGGAACGTATGGGGAAAGCCGGATCTGTCGGGGCAAGTCTGAAAAAATTTAATATTCCCTATCTTATTATAAGCTATCGAAGTATTAAGGGGCAGCAAAGGGCAGTACAGGTGATTGGAGAAACAATCGGAGCGGAAGAAAGAGCCGCGGCATTTTCAGCTTATTACAACCAGGCTCTGAGCCGTGCCGCGGCAATTACTAAAAGAATACCAAAGAATAAGCGGAAACGGCTTTTCCATTCAATAAATGAGCCGATGAAAACCGATGGTCCCGGAATGCTTTCAGCTGATCTGACGGCACGGGCGGCAACTATCAATGTATCGGTAAATGCAAACCTCAGAATGACTGAAAGCGATTATTTTGCAGGAATCGAACAGGTAATTCACTGGAATCCCCAGGTAATTGTTGTTAATGAGGAAGGGGTTAAAGAACTGATACTGACCAGCCCCCGGTGGAGAGATATAACGGCAGTCAAGAAAGGCCGGGTCTACAAGATGCCGACGGGTATCTCCCGGTGGGGGCATCCCGGGAGCCTTGAAACTCCCCTGGCCCTGTTGTGGCTTATTAAAACAGTGTATCCACGGCATGGCTCTTCCATCAATATGCGAAAAGAAGCCGGAGATTTTTATAAAAATTATTTTAATTATACACTTACCGAAGAAGATTTGACTAAAATTCTCGATGGTCGTGGAATGCGTTTGTCGAAGGGAAACAAGAAAAGAAGAAAAAGATCAAGAAAAAGATAAAAGTTTGAAGGAAGAAGTCTAATGAATATAATTGTATGTATTGATGATACCGATAACCTGGAGTCACCGGGAACAGGTCATCTTGCCGCCGACCTGAAAGGGGATATGGAGAAGCTCTGGGGAGGAAAAACTTCCCTTATATCTCGACATCAGCTGTTTGTCTCTCCCGAGGTGCCCTATACCTCTCATAACAGCTCAATGTGTTTTCGGGCGGCTCTGAGCCTTGAATATCTTGATGAAATGATTGCCTATGCCGGGGAATTTCTGGAAAGACGCGGCGCAGAAGGCTCTGATCCGGGACTCTGTGTGGTTGTTCCTGAAAAACTGGAAAATTCTGAAGAGCTGATAAGTTTTGGCCGGGATGCGACATGCAGGGTTTTGACTAAAAAAAATGCATGGTCTCTGGCAGCTCATCTCGATGTGCATCTTTCGGAGCATGGCGGTACCGGTGATGGCATAATCGGTGCCCTTGCGGGAGTCGGATTGCGCCTTTCTGGAAATAACGGGCGGTTTAAAGGATGGCATGATGTCCCCGATGAACGTCGAAGGATATGCGCTGGTGAACTTTGTCATGACTTTGAGATTGATGAGATTCGCAGTGTAGAGGGAAACAAGCTCGATGATAATGAGGAGATTTTTCTTAAGGATAAAATAAAAACAGTCCTCCTTGATCATAAATCAGTTTTGCTGGTGCATCAGGTTTCCGATGAGAAGGGGCCCGTATGGCAGAATATTCCAAAGGAAGAAGTAAAAAAATATTAATTCACAGGATTTGTTATGACTATTGCAGAACAACTTGAAGTAATAAAAGAGAGTGGTATTCGTGAAGATCTTATTGAGGCTCTGAGCAGGGCCGCATGTTTCCATGGTCATATCTGCCCTGGCCTTGCCATGGGAGTTCTTGCCAGTATGGCCTTTCTTGGTGAAAACCAACCATCTGAAGATGAAGAAACTGTTGCCGTTGTTGAATCGAAGGCCTGTGGTATTGATGCCGTTCAGGTTTTAACGGGCTGTACTTTCGGTAAAGGTAATCTGGTATTTTTGGATCATGGTAAATCGGTATTTACTTTTTATCGCAGGAGTGAAAATAAAGGGATAAGATATGCTTTAAAAAATATAATGCCTATCCTTGAAAAGGATGGGGCTGGAGAACTTTTTGCAAAAGTAAGATCGGGGAATGCCAGTGGTGAAGAAAAGAATTCTTTTCAGAAATTATGGACAGCGCGTACAATAACACTTTTAAAAATGGACATAGATATATTCAAAATTAGTGATGCCATAGATGATATTCCGGAAAAAGCTCAAATCTATGAAACATTAACCTGTTCCTGCTGTAAAGAAAACCTTGGTGCCCATTGGGCTGTCCGGGTAG
Source organism: uncultured Leptospirales bacterium (assembly GCA_964585555.1). Classification (GTDB taxonomy): domain Bacteria; phylum Spirochaetota; class UBA4802; order UBA4802; family UBA5550; genus CAZHNW01. The sequence goes on from CAZPEK010000224.1 coordinate 2,392, forward strand.
AGGACGAGGTACTTTGTATTCCCTGCTCCAAAAAAAGTAACAGGACTTGATATTGATTTGAAGCATTGCTCAGAGCAACCCAATTTTTCTCATGTAATTTTTTAAAAAAACAGACTGCTTCTAAAAAGCATTAGTAAAAATTATATCGGTTTAATACTGAAACCACTAGAATAGCGAGGCATACCGGCAAAATTCAGTCATCATTAAAACACCTTTTGCTGTCGAGGACGCACCAGTGCATGGTGTGTTGAAGACTGTTTTAAAAAAATTTTATTTCCAGGTGTGAGTAAGTTAGCCGGTTAGAACAGAAGCGCGTATCTCTTTCGATATGCTTCTTCATAGTAGAGAAACTTTTTTACTCTTTCGGCAAAGGTCGCTCCCAGTTCTTCAAAGTACCGATGGCGTGTAATCGTCACTTTTGATGTAAATCCTTCTATAAGATAACTATTGATTGATGAGTATTTGTAATCCCTGGGATCACAGCATCTTCCCGCCTTGACTGCATTGAAAGCCATATACCAGAGCAGCCAGAGAAGGTACCGGGCTGGATTTTCCTGTTCTTCCACAATAATATCCTGATAGCGTTCATTCCAGAAGGGGCCTATGCAGCCTGTTGCCCGGTTGTACCTTTCGGCGATCCGGGCCTTGATATACTGCATGATGCGGGAGATCGTTTCACCGTTTTCAACCGTTTGAATAAGGAAGTGAAAGTGGTTATCCATCACTTTGTAACCCATAAATTTGAAGTTATATTTATTCTGGGTTATTTTGATTACATCCAGTACCATATCCTTCATTGAATCATTTCGCATAAGGGCTTTGAGCTGGATACAGCGGGAATTTGTGTGATAGGTCAGGCCGGGTTTGCAGGTTCTCGGGGGGTTCGACATGGTCAGCCTCCAGTTACTTTATTTTGTCCTGTACCTGTTAAACGGATGGCGGGTCCCTGATTTGAAAACTTTTTTAAAAAAATGCCCTGAACCGTCACATTAATGCGATGGCTCAGAGCATTTTTGCCTAATTGTATTGACATTTTTCTGGATCAAAATTAGGTAACACATAATAAAAAAAAATATTCACAAGCAGTGATTTTTGGGCAAAAAATAATATTTGGGTGAAATCTATGTACAGGCGAATCTTAATTTTTTCTTTAATATTTTTAGTAATAAATGGATGTAAAAATGAAGAACAGATTGGTAAGGAAGGACGTCATTTAACGGATTTAACAGGACGTTCTGTTTTTTTGCCGAAAAAAGTGGGGAAAATTATTTGTCTTGCCCCTGGAACTCTTCGTTTGATTGTTTATCTTAAGGCTCAGAGCCGACTTGTTGGTATTGAAAGGTTTGAAAAAAAGATGAAGGAAGGTCGGCCTTACTGGATTGCCAGTCCGGAATTAAGCAGTCTTCCTGTGATAGGTCCTGGTGGTCCCGGGTCTATTGGAAAGGATCCGGATATGGAGGCGGTGATGAGGGTGAGGCCGGATGTTATTTTTATCAGCAGTATGTCACCGGAAAAGGCGGACTCTCTCCAGAAACGATTAAAGATTCCTGTTGTGGTGCTTTCTTATGGAAACAGCTTTGGGACCTGGGATACCACGGTATATGATTCACTCCGTATCGCTGCAATTGCCCTGGGTAAAGAAAAACGGGCTGATGAAGTAATAAACTTTATTGAATCCACCCAGAAGGATATAATCCGGCGGGGTAAAAAGGCTCAAAATCCTGCTAAAGTTTATGCAGGGGCCATCGGCTTTAAGGGACTTCAGGGTATTGAGAGTTCAGATTCTACATACTGGCCCTTTGCCTGGACGGGCGCCAATAATATAGTCGGTAAAAAGGGGAAAGGCCACCTGTTCATAAATAAAGAATCTCTTCTTGCGATGAATCCTGATATTATTTTTATTGATGGAGCTGGTTTAAATATTGTAATGCAGGACTTCTCAAAAAAGAGAGACTATTACCGGTCCTTGAAGGCCTTTAAGGCAAAGAAGGTCTTTTCTCTCCTTCCTTTTAATTTTTATCTTACGAATATCGGAACGGTACTGGTCGACGGCTATGCTGTTGGCAGGATTTTGAAAAGGGATGCCTTTGGAGATATTGAAATATCCCGTAAAGCCGCTAAAATTTACACATTTTTAGTGGGTAAAGATGTGTACCGTGATATGAAGAAGGCCTATGGGGAGGCTGGTTCGACCATAAAGATACAGGCAAAGATACAGGCGAAATGACACATCTTGAGCATTTAAAAGGCGAAGCCAGGAAAAAGGGCGCCGCAACGGAAAAATACCGCCGCAGCCGTAAAGAAAGGGTTCTGATTTTTGCGGCTCTGAGCCTCCTTCTTTTCTTTCTTATCGTTGCATCAATTCTGGTGGGATCCTATGACCTGTCGATACAGCGAATTCTGTCTGCCTTTGCCGGGTTTGGCGATGAATCAGCAAGTGTCGTAATTTTCAGCCTTCGTCTTCCCCGAATAGCCGCGGCAGTTATCGGGGGATGGGGCTTAGCCGTATCCGGTATCGTTATGCAGACCATATTGAAGAATCCCCTGGGATCACCCTTTACTCTCGGTATCAGTCACGGCGCCGCCTTTGGTGCAGCCTTTGCCATTGTGATACTCGGCGCGGGATCATCAAATGAAGAAGCCCTCCGGTCAAGTGCATCGAGTCTTCTGCAGGTTGAGAATGTTTTTCTCTTGTCGATAATGGCCTTTGCCGGAGCCGTTGCATCAACAGTCATAATACTTCTTCTGGCGCGGATGAGGAAGATGACCCCAGACGCCATTGTACTTGCCGGTGTTGCCCTGTCATCGCTCTTCATGTCGGGAACCATACTCCTCCAGAAGATTATATAAACTTTATATTTATGGAAGAAAAAAATATAGAAGTAAAAATCTTTGAAGATGAAGGTTATAGTGGTAAAAATACAGATAGAC
>CAZPEK010000224.1:5332-6644 GCA_964585555.1 uncultured Leptospirales bacterium
GCTTCTATTGTTTTCTGGACCTTCGGGGACGTTTCCCGCAGCAGCTGGCATGAAATAGGGCTGCTTGCCGCTTTTACTGCCCTGGGTACCTTCTATTTCTTTGCGGTCCGCTGGGATCTTAACGCAATGAATACGGGAGAAGATTCGGCCCGGGGCCTCGGGGTTAATGTTGAGTCGCTGCGAAAACGGGTAATGGTTGTTGCGGCGCTTATTTCCGGTCTGGTGGTTGCCTTTCATGGAGTTATTGCCTTCCTCGGTCTGCTGGCTCCTCATATTGCCCGCCGTATCTGCGGAGAAAACATGACCATGCTGATTCCCTTTTCAAGTATTCTCGGGGCGCTTATTCTTCTCGGTGCCGATACAGCAGGACGTTCCCTTATCGGTTCAGGTACCCTGCCTGTGGGTGTTGTAACTTCCTTTCTCGGTGCCCCTCTCTTCCTTTACCTCTTGATAAGGGGGCGTAAATGATTTTAAATGTTGAAAATGTATCCTTTGCCTATCGAAAGGATCCGGTGCTTGAGAATATTTCTTTTTCTGTTGAGAATAATGAACTCCTGGTGATGCTCGGAATTAATGGGGCGGGGAAGTCGACCCTTTTGAAGTGCCTGAACCGTATCCATGAACCCCGGGGGGGGACTGTCAGTATCAATGATGAAGATATGAAGTCTCTTTCTTCGATTGAAATAGCCCGGCGTATCGGTTATGTTCCCCAGTATTTTGAACATGGGGGCGTAAATGTTTTTGAAATGGTGCTCCTGGGACGACGCCCCCATATTTCCTATGCCTCGAAACCGGCAGACTATGAAATAGTCGATGAAATTATGATGCTTCTTGAAATTGATCATCTTTCAGAGCGCACCATGCATGAACTTTCAGGGGGCGAGGCGCAGAAAGTAATGATTGCCCGGGCCCTTGCCCAGGAACCGGAGCTTCTTCTCCTTGATGAACCAACCAGCAATCTCGATATCAAGAACCAGCAGGAACTGATGCGCCTGGTGCGCCATGTAGTTGAGGGCCATGGCCTTTCAGCGGTTGTCACCCTCCATGACCTGAACCTTGCTCTCCGGTACGGTGATCGAATCATGATGCTTAAAGACGCGGGTATGGCCTGGTGCGGTACGCCGGGAGAAGTGACCCCTGAACTGGTTCAGAAAGTCTACGGTATAGAGGTCTTCATTGAAGAGGTGCGGGGAAGGCGGATTGTGGTTATCAATGACCGGTAAGGCGGTTTGAGGCTCTGAGCCGATGGTATTTATCACTCTGACGAACCCTTCAGCTGTCCGCATGCCGCGTCGATGTCCTGTCCCCGTGA
>CAZPEK010000225.1:0-1165 GCA_964585555.1 uncultured Leptospirales bacterium
GAAAAATCCATGTTCCAGGTCCAAAGACTGAACGATCGTATCGACACCGATTGAGAATCCGAAGAAAAAAACTGCAGCAATCAACAGCAAATATGGAGTTTGTAGAATATCATTCCTGAAAAAGATTATATTTCTTTCATACACTTAATTATTCCTCAGGTTGAAAATGCCTTTCGTTTACTAATTGAAAAAACAAACGGAACTGTTCTAAAAACATCAAGAAGTCCCGCTACGTACCGGGGAATATCAACACCCATTGATACGATACGGTCGATCTCTTCAATAACCGCGGGAGCATCCTTTTTACTCACTCCGTCAAGAAGCACGATATAGCTGTCAACGGGAACGATTCCAAGGATGGTAAGGGCATCTTCTTCGCTGATAGAGACTTCATTTTTTTTTGAAGCCCCGGTATTAGAAAAAGAAATCACCTGGTCAAGGAGAGACTGGGCATCACGCATGGCACCGTCAGCGGCGCGGGCTATTGGATACAGGGCCGTATCGGCAATCGAAACGCCCTCTTTTTCAGCAATGACCCTGATATGCCCGACAATTGCGTCAACGGGAATTCGTTTGAAGAAAAATTTCTGGCATCGGGACAATATGGTTTCAGGAATCTTATGGTATTCTGTAGTGGCAAAAACAAATACCACATGAGGAGGAGGTTCTTCAAGGGTTTTCAGCAGGGCATTAAAGGCCTGGGTCGTGACCATGTGAACTTCATCAATAATATATACTTTATAGGTACCCTTGACAGGAGCAAAGTTTACATTTTCCCTGAGTTCCCTGATATCCTCGACTCCATTGTTTGAAGCCCCGTCTATTTCAATAACATCAAAGGAAATACCCTTTTTAATCTCAGTACAGTTCTCACAGACACCACAGGGATGATCAGTCGGTCCATCAACACAATCAAGGGCCATGGCAAGAATACGGGCCATGGTCGTTTTACCAACACCCCGGGGGCCGGAAAAAAGATAGGCATGGGAAATCCGCTTATTTTTTATACTATTCTGCAGCGTTCGGGAGACATGCTCCTGGAACACAACATCTTCAAAATTCTGGGGACGCCATTTCCTGGCTATTACCTGGTAAGACATGATTGGTAAATACACCTTCCTGAAGAATTGTAGATCACAACAGAACAGTGAGGGACGATTCGGAG
>CAZPEK010000225.1:1175-2857 GCA_964585555.1 uncultured Leptospirales bacterium
CCGTGCTCCTTCGGCCTCTCGGACACCTCTCCAGTTCGATATAACTATTGAAAAATGCCTGTTTTTGTAAAGTGTTTTTTACGTGATGGGAAAAATCCGGCATTCTTTTAGTTTTTAAGGTGCAGACAAAACTGCACCACTATTACTGACGGCTCCGGGGAGCCTGTCATGAACCCGGGTCTTCCCTCTTCTGCATCTGGTCCCCCAGACGAAGAATCAATGCTTCCGCCAGGTCATACTCAAAGTTATCTACAGCATCACGAATTTTACCAATTACCGGTATATCACCTGCCGTCTCCCGACTCATCCTCCCGCTCAGCTCAAGGGCTTTTTTCCGGTCTCCGCTCCGGTCAAGGCTCAACTGCATCAGCTGTTGTACCGCATCATCAAGCACAAAGAGACCGGAAAAACTCTCCGTCTCTGACGAGGCAGCCGGTTTTACGCTCTTCGGGCTGTTACCGGCTCCAGGAAACAGTTCAAATAAAATTTTGAACAGGGCTTTGCGGGATAAGGGCTTTTCGATAACCCCGTCAAAAAGGCGGGAGTCAACTTCCTCACCCCCCTGGGAAGGAAGTAAAGGCCCAAAGGCAACAAGCTTAAGGGAATCACCATTCGTTTCTTTAACAAGGGAAACCAGCCTGTTTCCCTCTTTATCTGCAACCAGGGGATCAAGGAAAAGACAGTCTATCTCTTTTTCAAGAAGCTCATCAAGGGAAAGTAAATTATTTTTTGAACTTTCAACCGAACGGGCCCCCTTACTCAGCATATACTCCAGGAGCATCTGGGAATTTTCATCATCGGTAATAATCATGAATTTCAGCTCCCCAAAATCAGGCTCAAGGCTGTTATCAAAAAGGGACGGAAGAATTCCCTCTTCAGTACCCTCTTCGGCCTTAACAATAAAGCAGAAGCGGGCGCCCCGATCGGGCTCAGACTCTGCCCAGATATGGCCTTTCAGCATTTCAACAAAACTTTTAGTAATTGCAAGACCCAGACCCGTGCCTTCATAATTTCTTGTGGTCGATGTATCAGACTGTTCAAAGCTCTTAAAAATTAATTCAAGCTCCTCGACAGGGATTCCAATTCCCGAGTCTTCTACAGTCATTTTCACAATTACCTCGTTCCCATACCATGAAACAGTTTCAGCGCTGAAATTAACATATCCCTTTTCCGTAAATTTGACCGCGTTACTGAGAAGGTTGGTAATAATCTGCTGCAGCTTTTTCGCGTCAGAAACAATAAACCGGGGAAGGCTTTCGTCAATATTGAGATTAAAATCAAGTCCCTTCTTTTCGGCTACAATTGAATGGAGCAGGTGAGTCTGCTTAATCAGTTCATAAAGATCAAAATTTTCCTGAGCCACTTCCATGCGGCCCGCTTCAATTTTTGAGAGGTCAAGGATATCATTTATCAGCTCGAGAAGTCCCATGCCGCTGCGGTAAATTATTTCCGCCTTTTCCCTGATCTCCGGTTCCCGGCAATCATGTTTGATAATTTCAGAGAAGCCGAGTATACCATTCATGGGAGTTCTAATTTCATGGCTCATATTAGCTAAAAAAGCTGATTTTAAAATATCTGACTCTTCCGCCTTTTCTTTAGCAATAATCAATTCTTCTGTACGCTCCTTTACTATTTCTTCAAGATTATCTCCATCGATATCCCCTATATCCATAGATATAATA
>CAZPEK010000225.1:2867-6631 GCA_964585555.1 uncultured Leptospirales bacterium
TTGACGAGACCGATGATGCCGTTCATCGGTGTACGGATTTCATGGCTCATATTGGCAAGAAATTCACTTTTTGCCCTGTTTGCCGATTCGGCAAACTGCTTCGCCTTGTAAATTTCCTGTTCATAATCTTTCCGCTCGGTTATATCCCGCAGTATCGCCACAGCATTCCATTTGTAATCAAGCTTAAAGGCGGAAAGGGAAACTTCCACGGGAAATTCTTCACCGCTTTTTCGAACGGCAGAGAACTCTACTGTCTTACCGAGGGCGAGACCTTTGCCAAAACGCTTAAAATCGGCATATTTCTTCTGAAACATCTCTTCATATCTTCTTGGTGCCAGGATTTCATGAAGAGACCGGCCGAGGATTTCCTCCCGGCTGTAACCGAAAATAATTTCTCCCGCCCTGTTCCAGTAAGAGACATTGCCGTCATTATCCATCATGATAATGGCATCCTGTGCCGAATCGGCCAGGGTTCTGAATTTTTCTTCATTTTCAAAAAGTTCACGGTTTCTCTTTTCAAGCAGCTCTGTCCGTTCCTTTACTTTTACCTCAAGATTTTTTCTCAGATAGATAAATTCGTTGAGGGAGCGGTTAAAGATCGCAGAAAAATTCAGGATTTCCCTTTCATTATTACCGACCACAAGATACGCTTCTTCTCCCCGCGAAAGGGATCCCGTGGTAGCAAGGACATGATAAAAAACATTTACCAGGGGAAAAACATATACCAGAACAAGAAGAATAATCACAAGTGCGGTAATAGCAAAAAAAAGAAGAAAATAATCGAAGGAAATATGTGTATAGGTAATCAGGTAAAGCATTACGAGGACCGCTGACAGAAGAAAACCGAGGAGAAAAATTATCTTTTTTCTAAAACTAAACCCGTAAACGCCGGGAAGGCTCATCCCCCGTTTAATGAGCATTTCAAAGCCTTTTTTTCTCAGGGGATTAGTCACCAGGTCGCTGATAGAGTAAACAAAAAGAAGATACATGTACAGGGAAACCCCGAAACCTGCCATTCCAGTTTTCATTGCTGCAGACTCAAAACTCGAAGGACCGCTAAAGAGAGAAAGAAGAATGAAAACTACCAGCACAGAGAAACCGGAAACATACATGTTCATCCGGGGAAATTGGATCAAAGCCCCGACTGCTTCAGCAAGCTGACTGGTCTCCATATCATCCCCGCTATGGAGAATGTCAAAAAAAAGATTCACTTTCCTGGCGAGAGGAAAAAAGGCGGGAAGACGGATACACTTCCCTCCCCCCATCAACAGGGACACAACAAGCAGCATAAGACCGGTCAGTATCGCACTGTTTAAAAGAAGCTGATAATGTTCAAGATTTTCCAATGAAAGGGGAAGCGCATAGGTTAAGAAAATAAATCCATAGAAAGCTGAAAGCAGAAAGGCGGGAAGAGAGAACCAGTAGACTGCGGTACTGCAGGTCATCCGGGAGGCAAAAAGGGTAAAAATATTTATCAACAGTTTTCTCATATTTTACGATCCCTAGTATTCACCGTACTCCTTTTGAATATCGAGAACCTCATCAAGATGGTTTATGAATATTTTCACACACCGGGGATCGAAATGAAATCCCGCCTGATCATTAATATAAGCAAGGGACTCATCCACGGAAAGGGCTGTCCGGTATATTCGATTTGAGGTCATGGCATCAAAAACATCAGCTACCGCCACGATTCTGCCCTCAATGGGAATAAACTCCCCCTGCAGCCTGTCGGGGTATCCGGTTCCATCAAACTTTTCATGATGGGAAAGGGCGATAGTGGCGCCGGTCTGTATTAGTTTGGAAGGACTCCCCTTCATGATCGCGTGACCGATACGGGAATGCATCATCATCTGGTCGGTTTCATCGGGATTCAAATCATCAGGTTTCATCAAAATATTATCAGAAATTCCGATTTTCCCAATATCATGCATGGGGGCGGCAAGAAATATCAACTCGGCCCTTTCATCATCTTCAGAAAAAATACCCCGGGCAATCAGCCTTGAATAATGGGCCATGCGTTTTATATGATTCGCCGTTTCAGTATCACGGTACTCAACGGTTGTAATAAGGCGATTAATAATTTCCAGTTCCCGCTCTTTAATCTCGACAACCGCTTCATCGACCATCTCCTGGAGATGATTTCGATGTTTCAGCAGTTCACCATTTTGAGTTTCAAGAAGAATATTCTGCTGCTTTATTCTCGATCGTTCACGGGAAAGCTGAAGAGATGAGTGTATCCGGGCAACCAGATCAATTTTTCTAAAGGGCTTGGATATAAAGTCAAAGGCCCCGAGGCGAAAGGCCTCCTGAAGCACCTTCTCGTCTTCAGCTGCGGTAATAATAATCGTGGGGATTTCCCTGAGGATTTCATTCTGCATCTGGATTCGAAGAAATTCAAGGCCATCCATTTCAGGCATCATGTAATCCAGGAGTATGAGATCAACAGGTTCACTGTTCAGAAGTTCAAGGGCCGACTTCGCTTCTTTGCGAAAAATAAGTTCAAACTCTCTGCCAATAATTGTATCAATCAACTGAAGGTTTGAAGGCTGATCATCAACAGCAAGAATGGTATACGTATCTTTTATATTCTGGATCCTCACTTCTGCTCTTTACATGCTTACGATCTAATCAACTATTAACGATACGAATCAGGCGTGTCAAGACATTGACGTGGTCAAATTAAAAAAGCGGCCCGAGGCCGCTTTTTTAATTAAATTTTAATCGGTTTTACTTGATCTTTGCAACAATAGCGTCGAAAACCGCCTTACTTTCAGTTGAATCCGCTGAGACAAAGAAATCTTCCTTTTCATAAAAACCGATAAGAGGCGCGGTTTTCTCTTCATAGGTTACGAGGCGATGCTTGATTGCCTCTTCAGTTTCATCATCACGCTGAATAGTGGGGCTTCCGCACTTATCACAGACTCCCTCAACTTTAGTAGGATTAGAAATTACATTATAAATTGCCTGACAGTCTGAGTTTGAACAGGTTCGACGGCTGGTAAGCCGCTTGAGAAGTTCAGCTTCGGGAACCTCAAGATTTACAACCATATCAAGAGAAATAGAAAGCTTCTCAAGAAGCTTTTTCAGTTCTTCCGCCTGGGGAATTGTTCTCGGAAATCCGTCAAGGATGAAGCCCTTCTGGCAGTCATCTTCCTGGAGACGCTCTCCCATAATATCCATGATTACTGAATCAGGAACCAGATCACCGCGGTTCATATATTCCTGAGCTTTTTTCCCTACCTCGGTACCGGCCTTAACCGCCCCCCGAAGAATATCTCCTGTTGAAATCTGTACAAGACCATAGGCATCAACCAGCAGTTTTGATATAGTTCCCTTTCCCGAGCCGGGCGCTCCCAGTAGAATTAAATTCATGTCTTTTCCCCCGATTATTTTGTTTTATTTTGTTTAAAGCTGACTGAATATATTCAGTACCGCTTGAGCTTTCTTTTTTTATTTGTAAAAAAAATAAGAAGGTGACAGTGCCACCTTCTTATCTATGTGCCCAGGGAGGGACTTGAACCCTCACGAGATAATTCCCACATGGCCCTCAACCATGCGTGTCTACCAAATTCCACCACCTGGGCTTTTTGAACGCTGTGTTACGAATACAGAAATCATGTAAAATTTTACTCAGAATCTGTCAACAAAAAAGCAGTTAAAAACAATAAAAGTTATTTTTGAGTAGGGGCTCTTTCAAAAGAGGACACCTGGTCCTAAGCATACACAAATATTCATCAACTCCCCGAGCCCCCGGCTCAAGT
>CAZPEK010000226.1:0-6629 GCA_964585555.1 uncultured Leptospirales bacterium
TCTCGCCTTTATAATCTACACCAAGGCCTTCGCCCGGGGAACCTTTGCCATCTAAGGGGCCCTGGCATCGTTTCCTATCTTTCTGCTCATGGTCTATGCCTCTTCAGTCATTGTGCTCTACGGGGCTGAAGTCTCATATACCCTGATGCACCCTGAAACATACCGGGATCTAAAAAGCAAAGACATGGATCGCAGCTCAATTCAAATTTACTACGGCATAGCCATTCTGCATTTCATCTATGAAAAATTTGAAAAAGGACTGGGTGCCGCATATTTCAAGGAGCTGCAGAAGGTCTGCAACCACCAGACCGGGCAGGTTGACTATTTTACCAAGGAATTTCTTGATGCTGGACTGATCTACCAGAATGATGAATTCGGGTACATGCCTTCGAACTCTTCAGAAAACGTAAAGCTCAATGATGTTTTGGAACTTCTCCATGATGTTTCTCTTAATGTTCCAGCGGGGACGAAAAAAACGGGCCTGAAGATCTACATGACTGACCTTTTCGCCAGTCTCGCGGCAACCCGATCTAAGGTTCTTGATAAGGTAACCCTGAGGGACATTATTCAGAAGAGCTGAGACCAAAAATATTTAAGAAAGGGACTCCCCTACAGGGAGTCCCTTTCTTAAATATGAACTCACTCTTTCTCTTTCCAGATAAATTTACCTCTCCTATCAATATAGGCATACAATGCCCCATCTTCTGTTTTAACTTTTTCTTTGAGTTTAACCATGGCAATGCCATTTGAAAAACTATAGGCGTCCTTGAATTGCGGCAAAATGGCCCACCTGCCCCGGGTGTCAATATAGCCCCATTTACCCATGGCGCTGGCAGCGCAGAGTCCTTCTTTAAAAATTTTACACCAGTCAAAACGCCGGGGAGAGATTACCAGGTCACCTTTTTTATTAATAAAGCCATAACCATTGCGGTCTATGACAACACAGGCAAGGCCTTCTGAAAACCTTCGTGCATCATAATATCGGGGAGATATGACAACCCTGCCATTTATATCTAGATATCCATACTTACTATTTTCTCTGAAGATCAGCAAACCATCATAAAATACAGACCGGTATCTTTTATCTGCTTTTAAAACCACCTTCCCCTTATAATCATAAAAGCCATAGACATCTCTTGTTTTATCAGAAACATTAAAAGATGCCCTCCTGCCTGAAAAATGATTAATCATTTTATTCTGAGGGGCAATTATACGATTCCCGGTTCTGTCAATAATTCCATACAGTCCATTTGAAACGGTCTGAGAGCACAATTCATATAGCCCCGTTGAGGGCCCGCAGTTAATTGAAGTAATTTTTTTTCCTGTAATAACAACAGCATATCCTTCTTGAAATTTTTCAGCTATAAAATTTTCCGGAGGTATTACATATCGACCGCTGGTATCAATAAACCCGGTCTGGTAAAAGGTATAGTTTCTCAGGTCACCCATGGTTACAGCAGCAAGCCCTTCAGAAAAATCACGGGCATAGTCAAAAACAGGCTTTATGGCAACATTACCTTCCGGATCAATGTATCCGAATTTCTTCGATTCTGACAAAAAGACCGCCCTGTCATCATGAAACTGATGTGGATAATGGAACCGGGGCTTAATCACTATTTGCCCCTTTTTGTCCATGTAACCCCAATTATTTCCTTCTCTGATAACAAAGCGAGTTCTTTTCGGATCATGATCATCTTCAACCCAGTAAGAAAAAACAGGTGATACCTGGCAGAGGAGATAAGCTATTATCATCAATATTGCTTTTTTCATAATCAGTGCCTGATCTAAAGTTTAAACAATGCATTCATGTCAGGAAATTTTGAACCGGTCAAGATTATTTTGATCTTCATTAAGCTGGAAGAAGAAACAATCACCGATAGATATAATAAATAATAAAGGGGGCCCCATAGTACCCTTTTTCATTCAGAAACCGGGGCGGCACTTTGCCGAAGGGAGCTGAATGAAGGGCCTCTTTGATGGCCGCGTTAAGGGACTGGTCGCCCCGTGAATCGAGAATCTTACTGTAGACAATCTTTCCGTTTTTATCAAGAATATGAAAGCCCTTAACTATCTGGTCAGGTATCGCCATGATCCTGACCCGTCCCGGCGCGTATCCCCCCAGGGCGATATTTGCCAGAAGCGGTGGGAAAAAATTGGCACCAAAGGCCCGTCCCCAGTGACGCATCCACTCAAGCTCTTCTTTTGTAAGTGCCTTAATAGTATTAAAGGAGAAAGCGCCGGTATTGGAATAAAAAATAGCATTTTCCCGGGTAATCAGGTCAGTACGGGGTATTTTAATTCGACCGAACTTACTGTCATTACTGCTGATATCTCCCTTATCAAGCTGAATGATCACCTCGGAATTATCATTGAGAATAAAAGTTTCCTTTGAGTTTTTAAGAGAAATTTTTTTCCCCTTTCCATCAGACTTTCCCTTTCCCCGACTGTACTTAAAGTACTTTGTATCACTTATCCAGTCGTCGCCTTTTCTCTTTGTCAAAAAGCCCTTTTCAGTTGATGTACGGTCTGAAATAAATGTTTTTTCAGTAAACTTAATCTTATTGTCAGCATTGATATTGGTAATAAATTCAAAGGTTCGATGAGAAGCAAACATTGAGTTTTTAATCTTTTCAATAAACCTGAAGGCTTCTTCCGGATTGGGTAAAATAACGGCAACGACAATGACGAAATGAAGGTAAAAAGAGATTACCATCAGAAGGGAAAAATTAATCTTGGGTTTGCCGGTCATTGTTTATATAATGTGCTCTTAAAAATAATTATAGTTATAAGTGCCCTCGCGGGAAAATAGTTACACTTCAAAAAAAAGAGGGAGCTCAAAAAAGCTCCCTCTTTTTTTAAGTACACTGTATTTTAATCTTCTTCTTCAAGCTGCTTTTTTCGTGCCGCTAAGACATTTTCAGCATCCCTTCCCGAAACGGGATCATAATGAGAAAAATTCATCTCAAAAGACGCCTTGCCCTGAGTCATGGACCGCAGGTCAATAGTATAGCGAAGCAGTTCAGAAAGGGGTATCTTTGCCTTGATTACCGAGACATTGCTGCCTGAATCTTCAGCGCTGTCCATACCCTGAACTCTTCCCCGCCGGCTGGTAACATCACTGAGGACATCACCCATGAACTCTTTGTCTACAAAAACCTTCACATCCATTACCGGTTCAAGAAGCTGGGGCCCTGCCTGTTCCATACCCTGCCTGAAGGCGTATCGAGCGGCGATCTTAAAGGCCATTTCAGAGGAGTCAACATCATGGTATTTCCCGTCAAAAAGTTCAACCGATACGTCAACAACGGGAAACTTGCCGAGTATTCCCTGGTCAAGGGCTTCAACAATACCCTTTTCAACACCGGGGATATACTGCTTCGGTACAGAACCGCCGAAAATAGACTCGGAGAACTGAAAGCCTTCTCCCCGGGGCCTTGGCTCCATGCGAATATAGACTTCTCCGAACTGTCCATGTCCCCCGGACTGTTTCTTGTGACGGTACTGGGATTCAGTCTTTTTCGTAATAGTCTCACGGTACGGTACCCGCGGCTCACTGGTTGTGACTTCAAGCTTGTTTTTTTCTTTCAGATCTTCAAGAATAATCGCAAGCTGCATTTCACCCATACCAGAAAGAACGGTTTCATGGGTTTCTGCGTTAAAGGCATAGGTAACAGTCGGATTTTCATCAGTAACCTTATGAAAGTACTGGCCGATTTTATCAACATCTCCCTTATTTACCGGTTCTATGGCATATGAAAAGAGAGGACTCGGAAGATTGATAACCCCAAGGCGTATCGGATTATCAGCGCTGCAGAGAGAATCTGTGGTGATCACTTTTTCAAGTTTTATTGCCACACCAATATCACCGGCGCACAATTTAGGTACATCATACTGCTTGTTTCCCACCATTGTATAGAGTTTACCCATCCGCTCTTTGCTGTTGAGGCGCACATTGGTAAGCTCCATGTCAGGATTCAGTTCACCGGATATTACCTTGAGGTAGTTAAAACGACCCGCGTACTGGTCTATATAGGTTTTAATGACTACCGCAGCAACAGGGCCGTCAGCGGCATTAGTAATTGTTTTTGCAGCACCTTCTTTACCCGGTTCAAAACCCTCATACTCAACGCCCAGGGCGGGAGCGGGAACAAAGTCCTTGATGACCCGCAGAAGAGTCTTAATGCCCACAACCTTCTCAGAAGAACCGCAGATAACAGTCGTCAGTTTCGCGTCTTTAAGCTGAGCCTTGAGACCGGTACGGATCTCATCTTCAGTAAGTTCTTCACCTTCAAGGAACTTTTCGATCAAGTCATCATCTGATTCGGCGGCCAGCTCAATCAGGTTCATTCGCTCTTCTTCTGCCTGGCCGGCTTCCTCTTCGGGAATATCACTGGCGACAACCTGCCGGCCGTCACCCTTGGGAGTAAAAAGCTTCATGTCTATAATATCAAGCACACCGCCGAAATTATCCCCTTCACCATGGGGAATACAGAGAGTAGCTACATTTACTCCAAGACTTGTCTTAAGATTTTCAATAACACTGGAATAATTAGCCCGTTCTTTATCCATTTTGTTAACGAAGATAATCCGGGGAATATTATGTTCTTTAAGGTATCTCCACCATTTTTCAGTTTCGATTTGAACACCATCAACTGAGTCTACTACCAGGATTACACATTCAGCGGCCTGAAGGGCAGCCCGTGATTCACCGATAAAATCTGCAGTCCCCGGGGTATCAAGGATATTAATCTTAACGCCATCCATTTCAACAAAACCCATGGCGCTTCGAATAGATATTTTACGCTTCTGTTCGTCTTCATCAAAATCTGATACGAGGGTACCGGCATTCGCACTCCCCATTTTGTCAATTTGTCCGCCAACGAAGAGCATGGCATCCAGGAGTGTTGACTTTCCGGTCTGACCGTGGCCGATTATGGCGACGTTTCTGATCTGGTCAGTTTTGTACTCATTTAGCATCATATCCTCCTAAAGATCCTTTATCTCAGCTTCACCCGTAAAGATGTATATTGTCTGTTCGTGAATAAAATAAATTCTTCTGACAGTTCTGCCCCTCTGGTGCGGTCTTTAATGCGTCATTAAAGATAATGGTAGAGTCAGCCTGTCAGCTCACAGCTCGCTGATTTTGTGAAATTATATAGGGCAATCTAATTTGTAAAGTGTTTTTAAGATTAATTCCGTCCGATAGGTCCAAATTTTTTGTTTATCTTCAGTAATCTTCCTTAGAGGGTGAAAGATGTGACGGGGATTCCGAAAAGGCGGCAATAAGCCACAGGCAGCCATGAGATTAAAAAGCGACGATGCGTTTCGTCGCTTTTACGGATTGAGAATATAAACCGGTCCCGGAGCCTTAACTTCCTTTCAAATAAAAAGGAATATAAAGAGTCTCCCCGGTATAACCATTGCCGTTAAAGGCGACAAAGGCATCATCGCCTTTAACGGCAATGGTCCCATGGAAATCAACGGGTCTTAAGATACTCCTCGAGGCGGTTCAAACCTTCTTTAATGTTTTCCAGACTGTTGGCATAGGAAAAGCGGAGAAATCCCTCGGCTCCCGATCCGAAATCAATGCCCGGGGTAACCCCCACCTTTGCCGAATCAAGAATATTAAAGGCTTCATTGTACGAATCGCTGCAAAAATGACGCGCGTCGGCAAGAACATAGAAGGCACCCGTTGGCTCAACATGAATCGTAAAGCCCAGCTCCCTGAGACGGGCGACCATGTAAATCCGCCGCTCGTTATATATTGCAACCATCTTTTCAACATCACCACGGGCTTCTTTCAGAGCGGCGATGCCGGCAACCTGGACAAAACTGTTGGCGGAAATCATAAAATTCTGATGAATGCGCTCAAGGACGGCGGAAAACTCCCTGGGAAAAATAAGATACCCGAGACGCCAGCCTGTCATGGCATAGAGCTTTGAAAAACCGTTAATCACAAAGGCCCGGTCGGTATATTCAAGGATTGAATGGGCCTTCCCCTCATAGACCAGGCCGTGATATATTTCATCAGAGATAATGTACTGGCTTTCAAAACAGGCCATCTCTTTAAGATTTTCTTCGGTCATCACAATGCCCGTGGGATTAGAAGGAGAATTAATCAGTATGCCCCGTGTCTTATCAGAAAGGGCTTTCCGGATATCGTCGGGCCGGTACTGAAAGCCCTCTTCG
Organism: uncultured Leptospirales bacterium; assembly: GCA_964585555.1. Lineage (GTDB taxonomy): Bacteria > Spirochaetota > UBA4802 > UBA4802 > UBA5550 > CAZHNW01. The sequence continues at coordinate 6,190 of CAZPEK010000226.1, forward strand.
GGACGGGTCTTGATGTCGACGACCTTTCCGCCTGCCGCTTCGATGAAATTCGGGTAACAGGCATAATGGGGATTTGAAAGAATAACTTCCTCACCCTTTTCAACAAGGGCGAGCATCATCATCAGCATGGCGGGGGATGTCCCCGAGGTTACCAGGACCTGTTCGGGTGAAACGGTCACCCCGTATTCATCATGATAATGTTCACAGACGGCTTCCCGCAGCTCAGGCATCCCCATGGCGTGGGTATAATGGGTGCTCCCTGAACGGATTGCCGCTATGGCCGCTTGCTGGACCACTTCAGGTGTATCGAAATCCGGCTCGCCTACCTCAAGGTGAATGACATGCTCACCCGCCTTCTCAAGTTCTGCTGCCCTGGCCATAACGTCCATAACCAGAAATGATGTGACACCTTCTGCTCTCTTTGAAATCATTGCCTCTAC
>CAZPEK010000227.1:0-6608 GCA_964585555.1 uncultured Leptospirales bacterium
AAAGCGGTATTCTTGCTGAAAAGTTTGTTTCTACAAAGAAAAAAGGCCTTCTCAAGCTTCGGAAAAAGAAAACAAAATTTCAGGCTGGCAGACGTTATCAGTTTGATGAAAAAGGCCGTATCAGGAAGTAACTAGTCATTTTGCAGTCCCTGGAGGGGCGCCGGCAGGGGCCCCTCTTTATTGCTGCTTGCAGACCTCTTTTAACTGCTTTGCGTGTTTTGGTGATATCCCTGCGATTTGAGATCCCTTAAAGAGTGATATTTCAGATATACAGGTATCATTATATTTTTTTCCTTTATAAATACTTTTAATTTCCACTTTAAACCCTTTAATGCAATGGGCTCTTTTAAACTCGATAGTTTCTCCGCTTATCGTTAAATCAAGGCATGCTCCCGGTTTAGTCATAACAGCTGGATGCTGATCACTGCATCCATGGTCTCCAAGTGTACCCTCATACACTTTATCTTTTCCATTCTTCAGATTTAAGATTACGCGATATTCTTTTACCCGGTTATTTAGTGGTTCCATAGCCATTTAAAATTCGTAAGCCAAGTAGAGGCACAGGTTTTTTTAATGCCACTGATACATATTCACCTGTACCGTTTCCTTCTTTTCCCTTACACCATGATGTTTTGACATTAAAATCGAAGGCTTGAGAAGGGGCATAATAGTAAGAAGGCTTTCCTTTTTCTTTTAATGATGATGATGTTTTAACAGATTTGTATTGTACCGGGTAGATACCCTGGTCTTCATGGTACATTGCAAAAAGTACGGTTGAGAAAGTAATACACAAAGCACAAATAATTTTTTTCATTATAACATCCTCTTCATCTTAGTCATTAAAGCAAACTGCTTCTTATAAAGCAGCAGGAAAAACTTCCTTAACAAAAAATTATTGCATTACTGCTGTTTTGTGACACAATACCTGAGTGAGCATCGGGCTGCCCCGGTGTTCTTGAGATTATTTAAAAATAAAATTTGAAAATATGCAACAAGGTTTTTGGTTTATACACTTTATGAGACTCAACTCATTCAGGAGGAACCGTTAGATGGATTTTAATCTCAGCGTTGGGGCCTTTGCCCAAAATAAAAATATTGAACCCCTGAACCAGGGGGTGGTCTACGACATTTTAATTCTTGGCGGTGGTCCCGCGGGGCTTACCGCTGCGGTCTACTGCATGCGTAAGGGAATGAAAACCGCTATCGTTATCAGGGACCTGGGCGGCCAGGTTGCCGAAACCGTGGGCATCGAAAACTACATGGGCTACCGCTATGTGACAGGTGCTGAACTGGTCGATAAATTCCGTGAACAGGTCCAGGAGTTTACCATTGGCTTTGAAGAGGGGCCTTCAGTAGCCGCGGTCAAATCAGGAGATGTGAAGGAAGTCACGCTGGATGACGGCCGGGTTCTCAAAGCGAAAGCCCTGATTATCACCACGGGAAAGGCTTCGCGAAAGCTCAATGTTCCGGGGGAAGAAGAACTCAAAGGACACGGCGTCGCCTATTGCGCCACGTGCGATGCTCCATTTTATACAGGGAAAAAGACCATTGTTGTGGGGGGCGGCAATTCGGGACTTGAAGCGGCCATTGACCTTGCAAAAGTTTCTACCCATGTAACGATTGTTCAGTTTCTTGAAGACCTGACGGCTGATCAAATCCTGATCGATAAGCTTAATGAGTTTGCCAATGTTGAAATTATCTACGAGCATGAAGTAACGGAAATAAAAGGAAAGGATTCCGTCGAAGAGGTGATTATCCGGGACCGGAAAAGCGGTGAGAGACGCACCGTTGCCGCCGAGGGCATTTTTGTGGAAATCGGTCTGCTTCCCAACACGGGATTCGCAAAGGGTGTTCTTGAGCTGAATGATGTCGGAGAAATCACCATTGACTGCGCCTGCCGTACCAGCCAGGAAGGCATTTTTGCCGCCGGTGATGTAAGTTCAGTCCCTTATAAACAGATTATTATTGCCGCCGGAGAGGGGGCAACGGCTGCCCTTTCAGCCTGCGACTATGTGATGAAACATTAAAACAAGAGGAGGTCTACCATGGCATTATTTGATGAAAAAGTAACCGGGCAGTTAAAGCAGATTCTCTCTCAAATGAAAGAGAAGGTTGAAGTTGTCTTTGTAACCCAGGAGATTGAGTGCCCTGCCTGCAAAAATACCAGGGAGTTTCTTGAGGAAGTTGTCTCTTTCTCTGATAAGCTGAAATCGAAGACCCTGGACTTTGTAAAAGACCAGAAGGCGAGAGAAGAACTGGGCGTTGACAAGATACCCGCCCTGGTCATTGTTGATGGTAAAGGCGGGAATACGGGCATGAAGTTCTACGGGCTTCCCGGGGGCTATGAAATCAATTCATTTCTCCAGAGCCTTCTCGAGGCTTCAGGTCACAAAGAAGCTCTTCCCGGTGAGGTGGCTGACCGGATTGCCGCTATCAAGAAAGATGTGCATATCCAGGTCTTTGTCTCCCTCGGCTGTCCCTACTGCCCTCAGGCGGTCAGCACGGCACACCGCCTGGCCCTTGAAAGCAGCCACGTAAAGGCTGACATGATCGAGTCTTCAACCTTTCCCCATGTGGCGAATAAGTATGATGTTTCAAGTGTTCCGAAGATTATTATTAATGAGACCCATGAGCTCATCGGGTCTCATCCGATAAGTGCACTGCTGGCGGTGATTGAAGGCCTGTAGAGAGAGAAGGTGAAGCCGACTGGCTTCACCTTCTTTTTTGCCTTTAGATTCTTTTGACGAAGGATACCGAAAAGTCGAGTTGCAGGGTATTCGTATCAGTTGCTATGGTGTAAAAGAAAAAGTCTGATGAAGACTGAAGGGTTTCCTGTTCTGCTGCCGATCCGATCCAGATAAGGCTTGCGGTGAAGTTGATTTCCATTCCGCTGAATACGGTATACTGTGCACCTGCTGTTGTCTTGACCACGTTAATCGTGAAATTAGTTGTCGAATCCGTGAGCTCGCCGCCCCCTGATGATATGCTTCTGCTGCCGCCCCTGGTATTGATGTAGGTGAGTCCGAGAGAGGTTGTCAGTTTTTTCAGCGGATTTATTTCTATGCCCGTGCTGGCAAGGATAGTCAATCCATTAAGTTCTGTTTCTTTAACAGAAACTGAGAGAGCCGTATTGTTATATGAATAGGGGGTATATTTCACCGGGATAGAGACCCCGGCTTCAAAGGCCGCGGCAAGGAGGGGGCTGAAACGCCAGTAGTGACCTGCTACCAGGCTGGCGCCACTTGAGTAGCTTCCTGCGAAGTCTGTATTTAATGAAAAACCTCCGATTTCAGCACTGTAATCGATCCATGAATATGTCCCTGAGTAAAGGTTTACTCCTGTCTGGTGGTTCCCTGTTTTATGCATAAAATAGGCTGAAATTTCTCCTGATATATTGCCCATGGAGTTGTGGGTGCCCCATGGTGAGCCGTCCATAACTATCGGATCTGAGTCAGTCTGGGTAAAGCCTTCCTGTAATCTATCGGTCTCTTCATTGCCGATTGAGAAATTAAGGTTGTACCCCATTGAAATCGTTTTTGTGAGTTGGATTCCCAGGGAGAAATATGTAGTATAGACTGTCTCTTTATTTCTGTTGTCAACCATCATTCCATTGCTTTCTGTTATAGCTGGAAGTGTAGCTGGTGTAGTAAATGACTGGATAATGGAATTTTCCTGATTTTTGTAAAGGGCAGTCACCCCAAGGCCCAGGGAAAACGTGTCACTCATGCGGATGGTTGTGGCAAATTCCTGGGTCATAACAGTTTTTTTGTCAAGATTGGGGTCATATTTAACGCCGAGAATAGTAACAGGGGTGCCGCTAATAACTACAGAAATATTTTTTACTTTTTCTGTAGTCTTTGCGTCTGCCCAGGGACTGAAAAAGAAGTTGATGCCCGCAGACGTGCCGCCAAAGGCCATTGCCGCGGGGTTTCTTATGGCGTCAAAGGGACCATCGGTAGAGACGGTCTGGAGGTTTCCCATCATGGTTGCCGTGCCCCGGGCCAGGGAAGCGGTTCCGGGGATGGTGAGAATGAGAAACAGTATACATGTCTTCAGGGTTGTCTGTTTTGCCTTCATTGTGTCCATTTTACCTTTAGATAATACACCGATAATGTAACAGAGAAAACCTGTAACGTCATGTATATTTTCGGTTAACTTCCTTCATAAATTCATCTTTTACTGATATATCCCCTTTCAGGAGTAAAAGGGTAGTTTTGAGGCCGTAATGGATGTAATTTTCATGGTATTTTTCACTGTTTCCCGGTTTCAAAATAATGGGAATATCTCCTTGAGCTTTGAGATGAGAGACGTCCCCCCGTGAAATTACTCTTTTTTGCCTGAATAATGCTGTACCCTGAAGGTCCTGAGGCGGTTGAACGCCGCGGCCAGCTCGTATTTTCTAAAGGCGGCGTAGAATCCCTTTTGATATGAAGGAAGTATTGTCAGTCCCCGTCTCTCGATTTCACTCATCACCTGGTCAATGACCTCAACGAGGTCTGTGTTATCATTGATGAAATTTTTTGCCAGCACCATGGCATCCCCTATGGCCCGGGTCTGGCTGATGTGAACCAGCTGCTCGACGGCAGCCAGGTCGATTTCCTGTTTTCCAAAGCTGATAGTATGGGTAGACCGGGCCGCTACCTTCACCTTTTTTTGTCCCCGCGAGGGATCGATGCTCTGAGCCACGGGTATTCGGGGGGCCAGATCGGGAAAGGGAGTCACCGCTTCTGATACCCGGTTGGTGACAATGCGCCGGGCAATATCCTTTGCTGTGGCAGTAACTTCTGACGGGAGGTAATGATCCATGGTGATAACAAGATCTGCCGTGTCAAAATAGTCCCCGGAGCCGCCCATGACCAGGATGGTGGAAATGCCCCGGTCGGTGTGAAGTCCCCTGACCCTGTCGATGAAGGGGGTGATGGGCTCCCGGTCCTTTGCCACCAGCTCCTGCATCCGGTGGTCCCGTATCATGAAGTTGGTTGCCGAGGTGTCTTCATCAATGAGTAAAACTTCCGCACCCATTTCAAGGGCCTCGATGATGCCCGCGGCCTGGGATGTACTGCCGCTGGCGTTGTCGGTCTTGAAAGAATCAGTGTCGCTGCCCCCGGGGAGGTTGCTGATAAAGGGCGTGATGCATACTGACTCGACTCTTCTTCCTTCCTCTCCCCTGATCTTTACGGCGTCGCTTCGGGTGATAACCAGCTCCCTGCCGTCACCGGGAATATGGTTGTAGATGCCCCGCTCCAGGGCCTTTAAGAGGGTCGACTTGCCGTGGTACCCCCCCCCGGCGATCAGGGTGACCCCCTCGGGGATGCCCATGCCGGTTGCCGATCCGCCGTTTAACAGGTCAAAGGTGACCCGCGTCGATTGGGGTGACGAAAAGGCGACGGCCCGGTCCCGGTCAAGGGGGTGGTCATCAATGCCCGTGAGGCGGGGAAGAACCGCCCCGTCGGCGGCAAAGGCGGCGAGTCCCCGGCTTTTCAGTTGATCTCTGAGATGGTCGGCGTTTTCTGATGTTTCGATGTGGGCGGTAAGCTTATCAGCATTGAGGCTCTTATGGTAGAGGCTTGACGCCGCAACCAGGGGAATGTCGTCGGTGAACATGGCAATGCAGTTGTCGGCAGCAACCCGGCGCCCGAAACCGGGGAGCGCCATGGTAAAGCGGACGATAAGCTGATTGTCTTCAATGGTGACGGCGCTCCGTTCAAGAATTTCCTGGCCCGGGGAGTCTATTGCTATCTCGCCGCTTTTGCCGGTTCCCCGGTTTCTCTGTACATGGCGGCTCAGAGCCTCATCGAATGAACGGATCAGGTAATCCCGAAGGGCAATCTCACGGCTTCGGTTTTTATATGTTTCGGGGGGGAAGTCAGCCGCTGCCAACGGCATATGAATTGATACCGATGAGGGGGCGGCAAAGGGATCTCCCTGGACATGGTCTACTGAAAGTATGTAGTCATCAACGGTATAACGGCCGGCGATTTCTTTATAGAGCCGGTAGCTTTTGCCGTCGATGTTTTTCAGGTACGCTGTCAGGTCTTGTAATGTTTTCATGATCTATAAAAGGAAGTTTATTTTTTACTGATTGTGAACTTCCTTTTATAAGTTACTGCGGCTTTGATGAAGATGCAAAAGTATTTTTGCATCTTACGGTTTTTTTAGAAGTGTTTGTTCGGACACGGTCTGTGTCTGGTACGCAGGCCCCTGAATCCCCGGTCGGTGGACTTTATCTGTCTTGTTTTAACAAGGCATTTTTTTATTGTAATAGTATTACAGGCATCCGTCATTGGGAATTGTCCACTCAATATTATACGTCGTTGCTGTAGTGCCACTTGCCACTTTGAGATAAAAATCCGTGTCACTGGAACTGCCGCAATTATCGGCCGTTACCGCTGCCGTGGCCCCTGAATCAGAATCTATAACATTCTCATCAGTATCGGTCAGCGTCACATCCACAGTTCCGCTGGAAGGTGTAACGGTAACTACGACAGAAGTTGACCCTTCAACCTGAAAATGATACCAGTCAATGTCATTCCACACGGCCAGGCCCGGACCGTCAGCAGCAAGGCTGCAGGTGTCATCTTCTGTGCAGCTCATGACATCGATTGACT
>CAZPEK010000228.1:0-6588 GCA_964585555.1 uncultured Leptospirales bacterium
AAATAACCATACAGGACGAAACAAATTTATACAACATAATCCTCTACCCCCTTGTCACCGACAGCGCAGAAGGAACCGTTCTTCGAATCGATAATATTTCAGAGATAGAAAAAAAAGAGGCTCAACTGCGGCAGGCGCAAAAAATGGAAATAGTCGGCACCCTGGCAGGAGGGCTCGCCCATGATTTCAATAATGTACTAACAGGAATATTTGGCACTATCACCATCCTCAAACATAAATTAACTAAAAAAGAAAAACTCGAAACTGAAAAAATAATCACTTACCTCGACCTGATGGAAAACTCTTCAGTCAGGGCCCGGGACATGGTAGCACAGCTTCTTACTTTTTCAAGAAAACAGGACCTGAACCTCCTGCCTGTTGACTGCAACCAGATCGCTACAACCATTCTTAAAATCTGCACAAACTCCTTAGACAAATCCATAAAAATCAAATCAAGTTATTTTCCTGGACCAGCCATGGTTATTGCCGACGGTCCCCAGATCGAGCAGGTACTTCTCAATCTCTGCATCAACGCCTCTCATGCAATGACAGTTATGCGAAATGGGAACGAACCATGGGGAGGCGAGCTTGAAATATCGGTTGAAAAAATATATGCAGACAGACATTTTTGCAACGCCCACCCGGAGGCAGCCAACGGCTATTATCATCTTATTTCAGTAAAAGATACCGGTATCGGCATGGATACTGATACCATTACCAAAATTTTCACACCATTTTACACAACAAAGGAAAAAGAAAAAGGAACAGGCCTTGGCCTCTCAATGGCATACAATATTATAACCCAGCACAGGGGCTTTATAGATGTTTATTCCGAAGTTGGCATTGGTTCGCGGTTCTCCCTGTATCTTCCTGTGGCAGAAAGGGCAAATAGTGACGACAAGCCGATTCACGATGAGATTATAAATGTTTGCCGGGGAGAAGGGAAAATTCTCATTATTGATGATGAAGAAATCATGCGTATTACCTCCAGCGATATACTCCAGGAATGCGGGTATGAACCGATACCCTTTGAAACAGGCCGCGAGGCACTGGAATATTTCAAAAAAAATCACCGTAAAGTAAAGGGTATACTTCTTGATATGGTGATGCCGGAAATGTCGGGGAAGGAAGTTTACGTAAATTTGAAAAAAATCGATCCGGCGGTACGGGTGCTTCTCTCTTCCGGCTTTAAGAATGACAAACGGATACAGGATATCCTGAAACTTGGCGTTCAGGGATTTATCCAGAAACCCTATTCCCTCAATACACTTGCACAGGCGATACAACACATCTTTAATCCCGAGGATTAAAACATTATTCCCGGCAAAGAACCTGCCTTCTCCTTTTTTTCTACATACTATTCCATTTCTTGACAAAAAAGAACTTCAATCTATAGTATGCCGCCTGTCAGCTTATTTACTCAGGAGCCAGTTACGGCATGAACAAGAAGCAACAAAAATCTTTTAAGAGCCGTTTTAACGGAATACCCTTCTCTCCATCAGGTTCTCCCCTCTTCTACGGATGGATAATCCTTCTGGCAGGGACAGTGGGCATCATCATGAGCATTCCCGGGCAAACCATGGGAGTATCGGTATTTACCGACAGTCTCATCGATGTGCTCAATATTACAAGAGACCAGATCAGCTTTGCCTACCTGGCCGGGACCATCATCAGTGCTTTGCTGCTGCGCCGCGCCGGCAGACTCTATGACCGTCTCGGGGCGAGAATCATGGCTTCTGTCACGGCCCTGCTTCTCGGTTTTGTCCTTTTCATATTTTCAGGAATTGATTCTCATGCCCGTACCATGCAGGGTATTTTTTCTTCTGTTCCCCCTTATCTGGTCACCATGGCCATAATGATTGCCGGGTTTTTCCTTCTCAGGTTTCTCGGCCAGGGAGTACTCACCATGGTTTCCCGAAACATGGTGATGAAATGGTTTGACCATCACCGGGGACTGGCCAATGGTCTTATGGGGGTTTTTGTATCCTTTGGATTTTCCTATTCGCCACGAGCGATCAACCAGCTGATCATGAGCAAGGGCTGGCAGGGAGCCTGGCTTTACATGGCAGCGGTTATCGGCCTTCTTTTTTCAGTGGCCGTTTTGATTTTCTTCCGTGACAATCCAGAAGAATGCGGCCTGAAACCTGACGGTAATCTTCCTCCCCTGAAAAAAAATTCCTCAAAACCCCCTGCAACCGCGGAAAAAGACTACACCCTCGGTGAAGCCCGAAGCACCTACGCCTTCTGGATCTTCACCCTGACCCTGACAATGTTTTCACTTTTTGTTACCGCAACGACATTTCATATCGTTTCAATCTTTAACTCTGCCGGAATGAGCCGCAGTGAGGCGATTGCTATTTTTCTGCCCGCATCGATCATATCGATTTCTTTTCATCTTTTCGGCAGCTGGCTCAGTGACTACATCAGGCTGAAGTATGTGCTTATCACTCATGCCCTGGGGCTCATGTTTTCCATGACGGCCCTCCAGTTTCTCGCCCCCCAGGGATTTTCTCTCTGGCTGCTGATTCTTGGAAACGGTATTGCCGGGGGGACCTTCGGGGTTCTTTCAAGCATCACCTGGCCGAGATTCTACGGATTAAAACACCTGGGAGAAATAGCCGGGTATTCCTTTGCCTGGGCTGTAGCGGGAAGCGCCCTGGGGCCCTATCTTTTCAGTCTCTCCCTCAGCCACCTCGGGAGCTACCGGCCTGCAGCGCTCCTGTGCCTGGTTGTCACAGCGGTTCTTTTTTTCCTTTCTTTTAAAGCCGATAATATCAACGAGAAAGAGATATCTGATTAAATCTCTGCCACCAGGGTGCGCCGTACTGCCAGAACGTTAAAATATTGACAGAAAGCACCGGACATGCAAGGCTATTTTTATTTAAAAAAAATAAAGGTGAGATATAATCATGAGCGAAACGAAAACCTTAGAAGAATTTACTTCAAAATTTCAGATTGAAAATCTCAAAATCCTCAGCACAAAATACTGGACATGGTCAGTGAGACCATCTCAACCAACACTCGGCTCAGGGATTATTTCATTAAACCGATATGCATTACATTTATCAGAAGTAACAAAAGAGGAAATGGCAGACCTGGGAGAGCTGGTTTTAAAATTAGAAAATACCATTAAATCTGCCTTTAATTATGATATAATGAATTATTTAATGCTGATGATGGTTGATCACCATGTTCATTATCATGTCATACCACGATATAACGGAACCAGAAAATTTGCAGATTTAGAGTGGGTTGACAATGGATGGCCGGTGCTGCCTGTCCTTGCTGATAATCAGCACCAGGGACAATCAGATTTATTATTAAAAATTAAAAATGCATTAATTTCTAATACTCAATAAACAAACAACGCTCATATCAAATCATAAACCTGGTTAAACTTCGCAAACCCCACAGTAGTCATGATAATCCCGAGGATAACAAACAGAATTACCAGTGTCCAGAGAAGATACTTTTCATCCACCCGGTTGGCGATCCGGGCGCTGACACTCCCCCCCATAACAGCGCTTAATCCGATGAGGAGCCCCACGGTGACATTTATCTTTCCGTGTGCCGCGTAGCCGAGGCATCCCGATGTAGCGGTAATGGCCATGATCATGGTTGACGTTCCGATGGCCTTCTTGACAGGAAACTTCAATACAAAGAAGAGCACCAGGAAAATCATGATGCCTCCCCCTGAACCGAAGATGCCCGTCATGGTTCCAAGAAGGTACCCGAGAAATGTTGCCATGGCGTATCTCATGGTATCGGATTCAAAATAAAAAAATCCCGCTCCCCCGTAGCCTTCAATCACCTCACCGGTACCGCGCTTCGCCATGATCAACGAGGTAACGATCATACCGCCTCCGAAAAGCATGCCGAGACCGTTTTCAGGTATGGTCACCGCAAAGCCGGCGCTGACCTGGGCCCCGAAAATCGAACCAAGGGCGACCCACAAGCCGGATTTAATATCAGTATTGCCATGCCTGTAATAGGTATATGATACAGCGCAGGAGGCGATAACATCAGCCATGAGGCTGGTACCGATAGCATCGTGGACTGAAAGCCCGAGAAGCAGGTTCGAAAGGGGCACCACAACCATAACACCGGACGCCCCGGTCAGACCGGTTGCGATTCCCGTGAAGAGACCGATTGCCAGAACAATTATTGTATAGGAAAAAGATTCCATAAATTTTAATAGAAAGGAAGTTAACCCCAGAAAAAAGTAATTAAACAGGCACATTTGTCAAGAAAAACCCGCTTTGCCAGCCTGTTGCTCCATTGAATTCTTGTCAAGGGCATAACCGCGGTTTTTTTGGCCAATAAAACCCGAATTCAAAACTGAATACCGGTCATTGAGAAAAAAACCTTTTTCTTCCGTAGAGCCACAACCGTATCAGTCCATGGGTCGGGATATAAAGAAGCAGCGGAAAAGCGGCCATGCACACCAGAACAAAAACCTCAAGGCTCACCACGGTCTGTTCCATTTCAAAGGGCCGCCAGAGCCAGTTGATGTTCCCCACCGGCTCGGCGAGCAGATAGGTCAAGGGGTAGGCAATGGTGGTAATACCGGTCTGCAGTTTCCAGCCCCGGTTGTCGTACCCGACCTTTGAAAGGCTGTAGATTATCACCGGGACAAGACAGAGATGATAAAGGGACATCAGCCTGACACTGATATGCAGAGAATCACTAAACATGTATTTTGTCGCACCAGTAGGATGAACATTAAAAATCAACGCCCAGGCCAGGTCAATTGCCCAGAGAGAGTCGATCAAAAGAGTCAAAACGATCTGACTCGACAGGAGAAGAGAATCCTCCCTCCAGAGGGCCGCCAGAACTACAAAATTGGTAATGTTACAGAGCCAGAGAAAATGGACCGGACCGTAGTAGATGAACCAGACAGGAGTCCAGACCAGCATCCAGATGGTATAGATTATTATTACTTTAACGTTTATTTTCCCCCCAGGTTTTGTCACAACGCAGCCCCCGCCCCTCAGAATTTTCGTACTACTGACAGTATGATGCAGCCGGGAGAAAGTCCAGAATTTATTTAACAAGGAAGTCAAGGCGGGCCCCAGAGTGTATTGTAAACTTCCTCACCTTAAAAAAATATTTGAACTTTCCACTTGTTTCTTTTATACACATATTTCCATTGACGAAGCATTCAATCCATGGTAAGACGTAACCATCAAGGCATACAGGGGTGATACCATGAAAAAGATATTCCTTTTACTTCCTTTACTGATAATCGGTCTTTCTCTTTCCATGCTCAATGCAGGAGCGAAAAAATCAGGCTCAAGCAAAAAAAGCATCTTCAAAGCTCCCGCCGCACAAAGGGCCTACTGGCCCACAAAGGCGTGGAAGATCAAAAAACCTGAAGCCCTCGGCATGAAAAGCGATAAACTGAAAATAATGGAAAAATACGCCTTCACCAGGCCGGCCCCTGAAAGCGCGCGAAAGGGTATCAGAACAGATGGAGTCGTCATAATTAAAAACGGCTACCTGGTGTATGAAAATTACGGGGGAAGTTTCACAAAAGATACCCTTCACATTACCTGGTCTGATTCGAAGAGTTACACCAATGCGCTTTTCGGTATTGCGGTAAAGGAAAAACGTCTCAAGGTTGAAGACCCGGCATGGAAATACTTCCCCTCCCTGAAAAGAGGAGACCACGCGAAGATCACCATTGACATGCTGCTGCGCATGAGCTCAGGCCTTTATTCAAATGAAACCTATGAAGCGTCACCCCTGAAATCAACGGTCAACGCAATGCTCTTTACCACGGGACACACTGACATGGCGGCCTACGCGGCACGGCAGGATCTCGAGTATCCTCCCGGCACCCGGTGGGAATACGCAAGCCCCACACCGAACCTTCTTATGGCAATGCTCAAAAAAACCATGACGCCTGAAGAATACGATAACTATCCCTGGACTAAACTCTTTAACGTTCTCGGCATGAAAAAAGTGGTATGGGAGCGTGATGCCGCGGGAACCTATGTCGGATCATCATACGTTTATTCGACCCCCCGGGACATGGCGCGCTTCGGCTATCTTTTCCTGAACGACGGCATCTGGGAGGGCAAACGCATTCTTCCTGTTGGGTGGGTAGCCTACTCGACAACCATCGCACCGGCCTATTACACATCAAAGGACCTGGCGGATGATGAGAAGGAAGACCCGGCCTACGGTGCTCTCTGGTGGCTCAACCGGGATGTCCCTGAAATGAACAAGAAACGGGCCCTTCCCGATGTACCGGAAGACTGCTTTCAGGCCCAGGGTCACTGGGGCCAGTTTATTTACGTGATTCCCTCCCTTGACATGGTAGTGGTCTACACGGGAGACAACCGGGACAAAACATTCAGCCAGAACCACTTTTTGAAACTTGTCATTGACAGCATAGAGTAAGGAGATACACCATGAAAAAAATTGCAAAACTGCTTGGAATCATACTGCTGGCAATAGTCCTTCTTGTGGGCATTTTTGTCGGAGCTAACTGGTCTGACATAAAAAACTTTCAGCCCATGCCCTCGGGAGCCTTTTCCAAATTCATGTGTTCCTGCATGTTTGTTGAAGGAAGAAGTGAAGAAG
>CAZPEK010000229.1:0-6585 GCA_964585555.1 uncultured Leptospirales bacterium
GCCTGGTGTCTTCTAATATTGCCGGGGACTCCCCCTGAATCCCCCCGCAGGGGGATGTACTTCTGCATACTTCTTCTATTTGGAGACAGCCTTAAAAACGACGAACAGCATCGTCGCCTTTAGGGCCGACTGCCAGAATAATATCTTGTTTTATTTGAGGGGGCCCTTTTTTATCAGTTCAATCAATTTATCAAGGGTGACAGGCTGGCTGAAGTAATAGCCCTGGATGTAGTCAGCCCCTGCGGCTTTGAGTACCTGCAGCTGTTCAGCTTTTTCGACCCCCTCTGCCACAGTTTTCAAGTTAAGGCTCTGGGCCAGAGCGATTATGGTGCGGACTATAGCAGCAGATTCCTCATCGTGGGGAAGATCATCAATAAAGCTTTTATCTATTTTCAGATTGTCCAGGGGGAACCGGCGCAGGTAACTGAGCGATGAGTATCCAGTTCCGAAATCATCTATTGAAAAGCGAATCCCCATGGTGCGGATTTCCTTCATGATTTCTATGGTTTTCTCCGCATTGTCCATCACAGTATTCTCTGTTATCTCAAGGGTGACATGTTTCGGTTTGAGTCCTGAATGTGTGAGGGCATTTTGAATTGTACTTACTATTTTTCCCTGAAAGAACTGCTGGGCGGTCATATTTATCGATACATATATTTCAGGAAGTCCAAGGTTATGAATAGCCGCTATGTCCTTGCATGCCTGTGTCATGGTAAAGTCATTTATCTGAACGATGAGCCCCATTTCTTCAGCAAGGGGAATAAAGTCTGACGGCGGGATGCTGCCGATTTTTTCATTATCCCATCTTATGAGGGCTTCAACTCCGGCGATCTTTCCACTTTTGACTTCTACCAGGGGCTGATAAAGAATTTTGAATTCATTGTTTTTAATCGCGTGGTGAAGCTTGTTTTCAATTCTGAGACGGTATGTAACGGCTAAGTCCATTTCTTCAGCATAGAAGTGATAACTGTTCCCTCCCTTTTTCTTTGCTTCGTACATGGCGATGTCGGCGTTTTTAAATATCTCAGAAGCAGTATCTCCATCCTGGGGATAGAGGCTGATGCCGATACTGGGGGTGATAAAGAGTTCATGACCGTCTATTTTTACAGGGTCGATAAAGGACTCGTTGACCCTGGCTATAATTATTGATATCTCATTGAAGTCTTCAATTTCAGAAAGAAGAATAACGAATTCATCCCCCCCAATGCGGGCAATTGTATCATCTTCACGGATACAGGTTTCAAGGCGTGTGGCTACCTCTATGAGAAGAAAGTCTCCGGTGATATGACCAAGGCTGTCATTTATATTCTTAAAGCGATCAAGGTCAATAAAGGCGAGGGCCAGACCTTTGCCTGATCGAGAGCTTCGATGAATGGCTACTTCGAGACGGTCATTGAGAAGGTTGCGGTTCGGCAGACCTGTCAGGGGATCGTGAAAAGCCTGGTACCTTATTTTTTCCTCTTTTGTTTTCATTTCTGTAATGTCTGTAAAGACTGCGACGTAATTTTGTATCTGCCCGAGATCATCATAGATTGCATTGATTGAAAGCCATTCAGGATAGGTTTCTCCAGATTTACGGCGGTTCCATATCTCCCCCTCCCAGATTCCCGTTTTTATAAGACTCTCCCACATCTCTTTGTAAAATGACTCATCGTGGCGGTCTGATTTGAGTATTCGCGTGTTTTCTCCCAGGGCGTCTTTTTCGCTGAATCCGGTAATGCGGGTAAAGGCGGGATTTACTGATTGAATGATACCTTCCGGGTCTGTAACGGTAATACCTTCGAGGGTTGTCTCAAAAATCCGTGCTGTCAGGTAAAGTTCCTGTTCCTGGCGGTGTTTGTCTGATATGTCAATTCCATAGATATATGTTTCACCTTCTTCGGGAACCGGTGTTATGGAAAAAATGAAAAATTCTTCATCAATATTCAGTTCAATGCTCCGGGGTTTTTGCATTTCTACAACTTCGTTGATAATTTTTTTCCAGTAATCGGGGAGCATGTTTTTATTTTTACTTTCTTTTCCCCAGTATTTGAGAAGGTTGTTGCTGGCCCGGTTGGCGTAAATAATTTCGCCTGTTGCCGAGGTTCTTATTACGGGATGGGGATTTTCCTCGGGAAACTTAACGAGGGAGCGAACCTGTTTCTCCATCAGCTTCTGCTCACTGATGTCCCGGGACGCCGCCTGGAGCTGAATCACCTCGCCTTTGTCATCATGTATCGGATTGAGAATAGTTTCAAACCAGGTATAGCTGTTATCTGCCTTGCGCATCCGGTACTGGAATCTCATGTTAGACAATTGTTTTTCTTTTGTCTGGCGGACACCTTTTAGTATACGCGCAATGTCATGGGGGTGTATCATGTCAAGGGGGCTTGTCCCGAGAAGATCCTCGGGGGAATAGCCAAGGAGATCGACTACTGATGAAGATATATAACGGTATGCCCAGTCGGGATCATGAAGTGTGATGAGATCTCTCATGTTTTCTGAGATAAGCCGGTATTTTTCTTCACGGTTTCGGAGAGCGGTTTCAAGGTATTTTATTTCTGATATGTCAAGAATGTAGCCGACATAGCTGGTCGCGGTTCCTTTGTCGTTTCGAATAACGGTTGTGAAATTATATGCCCAGATCCTGGTGCCGTCTTTTTTTGTTAGTCGGAAAGTTTGTTCGAATGAATTTTTGCCCTCTTTGCTGTACCGGTCAATTTCTTCGGTGGCCTGTTGCCTGTCTTGTGAATGGATGATGTCCAGAAAAGAATGATGGTTTTCTTTGAACTCCCTGGCGCTGTATCCAAGTTGTGAAACATTCTCGGTTACATACTGCACGGGAAGATCTTTTTCAGCGCTCCAGCTGAAGATTATCACCGGCCCTGTCTGGTAGAGTAAGTGTTCCATCCGAAGCTGGGTTATGTCTTCCTTTTCTGTGAGGGATTGTTTCAGTTTTTCTTCAAGGTATTCAACGGTAAGGGGATTATCATTCTGATCTTTAACAGTAAAAGAATAGTGGTTAAGGAAGAGTATCTCTCCCTGGCGGGTAATGCATTTTACTTCCCCCCATCTGTTTTTTTTGTTTTTTTTGATCTCTTCGAACACCTGGTTTCTTGTTTTTTTATTTATGGCAGAGGAAGAATATCCGAGGAGGGCACAGATAGCCCTGTTGCCGTAGATGACACGGCCCTCATTGTTTGACAGCAATACGCCATGGGGACTCGCTTCGAGAATCCCTGCCAGGGCTGAATCATTGATCAGTTCTGTTAGTCTCATTGTTGCGAAATGTACCCGTTAACTCAAGTGACTTCAATTATACAACGGGTATGAGAAAAATGCAAACAGATTGTTCGAAAAATTTTTAATAAGAAGAAATTCTGTAAACATGAAGGGGGCCCAGGTGGGGCTCCCTTCATGTTTACAGGTAGTAATGCATTAAAATGTATGCTCGTTGACGGGTGTTAAGCCGCTACATGGTTTTGAAATACTCTTTAAGGACCTTGAAGTTTTTTTCTACGTTTTCTTTGCCGCTGATGATTCCCATATGGCCCGGCAGAAGGTATTCAATGTCAAGGGTGGATATTTTTTTGATACTCTCAATCAATACGTCCATAGATCCTCCGGGGAAATCGGTGCGCCCGAAGCTCTGGTCAAAAACCAGGTCGCCGCAGACGAGGGCTTTTTTTTCAGGCCAGTAGACGCAGACCGATCCGGGCGAATGTCCCGGGG
This sequence comes from uncultured Leptospirales bacterium, assembly GCA_964585555.1. Lineage (GTDB taxonomy): Bacteria > Spirochaetota > UBA4802 > UBA4802 > UBA5550 > CAZHNW01. The sequence goes on from CAZPEK010000229.1 coordinate 3,712, forward strand.
TATGATATACCTGCAGTTCTACGCCGTTGACTTCCCAGGGGCCTTCGGTGAGTTCAATGTCAAAGGTGATATCAGGAAAGGGCATGCCGAACATGCGGAAAAATTCCGGGCCGTACTGGGTGAAAAAGTCTATTTCTTCACGGTGCATCACCAGTTTGACGTCTTTGTCGGCAAAGGAGAGACTTCCTTCAAAATGATCGGGGTGGCAGTGGGTGTTGAGAATATATTCTGTTTTTTCAGGGTCGAGGCCGTCGGCACGCATTTCTTTGAAACGGGTGTCAACATGGTTCTTCAGCCCCGGGTCAAAGAGGATATTCAGGGGCTCTCCGAAATAGAAAAGGTTGCTGTTGTTTTCGAAGATTCCGTTCCATATATATGCATAAATTTCTTCGGTTACTTTCATCTGGCTGCTCCTTTCTGTTTTGAGTATGGTATGCCACAGGCAGGGAGGGGGTGCAAGGAAAAAATATGCATTTTTTTACAGTGTTATGGGATAGGTACTTTTGGTTTTTCTATCCACTGGTAAAATATTTATAGAGCATGGCCCCCGCCATTTCATTGCCAAAAACTTTCGCCGTTTCTGATAACTTATTATAATATTCGGCAGCCTGACTTAGTTGGCTGCCGTAGGCTTCGCGCCATCGGTTTTCATAGGATTGAATGTCCCGGGAAATGATTGCCTCTGCTGCCAGTCTGCCTGATTCAATGGCGTAGTAAATGCCTTCTCCCAGTACCGGATTATTGTGACCCGCTGCATCTCCCGTTAAGAGCCAGTTCTTTCCGCAACACGGTTCGTCAAAGGATTCTTTGTCTTCAAAGGCGGGAATTAAAGCTGTATAGGGGTCAATTATTTCAGCATCGGGGAATCTTTCAGTAAGAAAATTGTCAAGTCGCTGAAACAGTTCCTTCCCTTTGACTGTACCGAATTTCGCAAGAATACCTGCACTGGTGTGAGATGGGCAGGAGACAATCCAGAGGTATCCCTGGATATCCAGAAATTTCATTATACAAACATCCTTCGGTATTCCCCTCATAAAATAGCCGCATGACTGGTTCAGATTTTTTTTTCCGAAGGGATGTAAAACATTTCTTCTTGTTATTCCTGTGGCTCCGTCAGCGCCAATAATAATGTCAGCGATATAGGTATCTTGTTCTGTCTTGACCTGCCATTTCTTGTTTTTGTACGTGAGTGAAAGAACTTTTTCACCTCGAAAATCTGTTCCTGCCTTTACCGCCCTGTCAAGCAAATGACTGCCGAGGTGCCTGCGGGATACGACGGAAAAGGGTTTTTTCGTTTTAATAAATTTTTCATCTTTTCGGGGGGACTCATAGTGTATGCCGGGGTATGTATTAATCGGATAGTTAAATGTGTTCATGTCAAGTATGTCTAGAGGAACATCAGGGCCGAGGATGCCGCCGCAGGGCTTTTCCCAGGGGGCACGGTGGTCGAATAGCTGTACCGGATATCCTGCTTCATTGAGAAGTTTTGCCGGCACTGCGCCGGCAGGTCCCGCACCAATGATAATTATATTTTTCATATGTATGATGTAGTTAATAAAATTTCAAAAATCAATCAGTATTTTTTCATTTTTTTGTGTAACATAACACAGGAAAGGGAGGCTCCGGGCCATCCTTTCCTGGATGTCAGATAAAATGCGTGTATAGAAGAAATACTGAATTTTTTTATTTTAAACAGTTGATTTTTCATGTTCTAAAGTGCATTATTTAAAAAATTTATCTGGAGGTATTCTTATGGCGGATATAATTGATTTTATTACGACAGCATTAGCGGATAAGCAGGACAAAGTAAAAGGTAATGAATTTGTTGAGCAATTAAAAGCAGGCAGTGCAGAGAAACTGCAGGCATGGTTTGAAGAAGAAGGGTTTAAAGGAATCAGCCGGGATGATTGTGATAAGCTTATTGAAAACAAGGAAAACGTTATTCACAATTCCGAAGTATCCCTGAAGTCGAACTATTAATTTGTTTTTATGAAATTTGTATTAACTCTAGCTGCAATTTGTATGTTGCTTCCAGTGTCTTCGGTCTTTGGAGCCGAAGACCGGGAGTTGCTGCCTCTTAATGTTAATTCTGGTTCAATCAGTCTTGCTGTTGACTGGCTTTTTTATCCAGGCGACAGTGAAAATTTTTCAAAACCTGACTACAATGACAGGAAGTGGCATATTCTACCGATTACCCAAAATTGGAATGATATAGCGGACTTCAAAGAACATTTCAGTGTCAGTTGGTATCGCCTGCACTTGACCTTTAAAGAAAAAGGGAAGTATGGTATTTTCTTTTCCAAAACAGAGGCGGGTGTTCAGTTTTTCTTTAACGGCAAGCCCATCTATCAAAATCGGACAGACCTGGGGGACGTAAAAAATTTCCAGGTGAACAAGGGGAGGCCGGATTTTATTCTGATCCCGGAAAGTGAAATTAAAGAGGGTGACAATGTCCTGGCGATAAGAGCCGGCTATCTCGATTATTTTACTGGAATTTCAAATGTTTTTTATATTGGTAAAGCTGAAATTATCAAAAGGATGTTTATTTCTTATAATTTTAGAAATATATTTTTAAGCTCTGTATCTTTTTTTCTCGCTCTCTTTTTTATTATTTTTTATTTTTTCAGAAAGAGCGAAACATATTTTTTATTCTATGGTGGGATGAGCTTTTTTCTGGGCTGCTGGATTCTCGGATATTCATGCATCAGTATTAATGTATTTGATAATTATTTGTTCTATATTCTGGTTACCTATTGCGGCGCGATTTTTACTTCTCCTTTTTTACTTCTCTTTTTACACAGTTTTTTGAATATCAGACATTCTCTTTTTATAAAGGGATTATATGTGTTATTTATTCTTTTTTTCCTGTTATTT
>CAZPEK010000230.1:0-6563 GCA_964585555.1 uncultured Leptospirales bacterium
ATAGCCTGTTATCCATTTTTTTTTTTGATTATACCTGACAATGAGTCACGAACAATCAAATAAGAATATAATGAAAAAAAGTAATCTGGGTACTAAAAATATATAAAAATGTGCTTTTTCAGAGTTTTCCTTCACAATAAATATAAAATGTCGATTTTTTCTTTGTATTTCAAACCACCTGTGCTATACTTATTACTGAAATACCTCTCTAAAAAGGAAAAATAATGTCAAACAGGGACAAAAAAGAGCAAAGAAAATATTCCAGATTCTCTCTGCAAAATGATGCTTATGCTGTAATTGACAGTAAACCGGCACCCCTGGGCCATCTCATAGATATCAGCATCGATGGAATGTCTTTCCTCTATGCCGGAGGAGGTCTGGAGGTAGACCGAACCCTTGAACTGGGAATTTTTCTCTATTCGCTCGATGTTGCCATTGATGAACTGCCTGCCAGGGTAGTATCCATGGTTGAAGTAAAAAAGGACAACCTTTTTGATTTCGTAGTCCTCATGCGCTACGGCCTTCAGTTTCATAATCTGGACAGAGAACAAAAAATTGAAATCATGGAACTCCTGAAAAATTTTTCCGATAAGATAGTCTGATTGCCTATCCCCACTTGTTACTTGTTACTCCTCACTTGCCACTATCACCTCTATCCATTCTCTCAGGATTGTCTCGTCAATGAAGTCTCCTTCCTTCTGATCTTTCTGAAGCAGAGACATGAAACGCATAAAAATTCCCTGCAAAAGGTTAAGGCGGGAATAATCAAGCCCCCCTTTAAACACAGCGCCACTGTTAATCCTGAGCCACGGAAGGGCCTTTCTTACAGCATTGAAATAATAGCCAATTTCATGACTTTTTTCCAGGGATGACATTCTCTTCAGGGGTTTCGCCTCTTCAGTAAATTCAGGAGAGTGAAAGACATTAAAAGGAAGAGCATCCCTGTCGAGGGTATCAGTCAGGCGCAGGCAGGTAAAAAAGAGAACTGCCCCTTTTTTTTCAAGAACAGTCCTGTTTGCCTTAAGAGTCTTATATATTTCCCGGGGCATTTTCCCCATTATGACCGGTCCTCCGATAATAACCAGGTCATATTCTTTGAGCACCGGTGACTCAGCGGCATTAAGCAGGTTACAGGCATATCCTGCTTCTTCAATTATTTTTGCGGAAATTTCTGCCGCCCTGCGGGTAAAGCCGGTATGAGAGACATAGAGAAGTAGAGCTGTTTTCTTCATAATCATTTCTCCTTACAACTATGAGCACATACTAACTTTTTAAGATATTCTGTCATCTAAAATAAACCATATTTCAATATTTAGCATAATATGATCATTGTAAAATTTAAGGTTGACATAATAGAGTTAACAATATAGATTATGGCAAACAAAAAGGATACAATAATGAATAAAGAACTCCAGCCCGAGGAAAAACGACAGTATAATCGCCGCACATTTAAAGATATTGCCTACGCTATCGTCAATTCTGAAAATACCATGGTGGGACATATGATAGATATCAGCGAAGGAGGTATGGCCTTCAGCTATGTCGGTTCCCACGAGATTAAGGAAAATAAACTTACTGTAGATATCTTTCTTTATTATCTTGACCTTCACCTGAAAAACATTCCTGTTTCCATAATCAACAATTTTTACATTCAGGCTGATTCACCGGGATCACAAGTTCCCATGATGCGCTGTGGAGCCAGTTTCAATAATCTTGACATCGCGCAGAAAAACCACATTCAGTTTATATTACATTCCCTTGCCGTCGATGAGACGGCTGTTCTCTCCTGAGAACCGGCCCCATGAACAGAATATCGCGGGACATACTGGAAAAAATTTACCTCCGCTATAACAGGCCCGAACTGGTCTCCCCTGACCCCCTTCAGTTCCTTTCTCTCTACACTGCCCCGGGAGACCAGGAAATTGCCGGCCTGATTGCCGCCCTTCTCGCCTATGGCCGGGTACAGCAGATTCTTCTTTCTGTTGATAAAATTCTTGCCCCCATGGAAGGCTCACCGGTAGACTTTATCGTCTCAAGCAGCACCAGAGCGCTCATGGCCCTGTACAAAGATTTTAAACACCGTTTTACCACGGGAGATGAAATTATCGGCCTGATACAGGGCATAGCCCTTTTACTGAAAGAATATACATCCCTTGAAAAGGTTTTTGATGAAGGAAGTCAAAGCAGCTCATTGACCACCCACGAGGCACTGATACATTTTACTTCCCGTTTGAGAGATACATCAAAGCTCGGCTCATCACACCTTCTGCCAAATCCAGAAAAAGGAAGTGCCAGCAAGAGACTTCATCTCTACCTGCGCTGGATGGTCAGAAAAGATACCGTAGACCCGGGATGCTGGAAGTCAATATCACCATCCCGGCTTATTGTCCCCCTTGATACCCATATGCTCAACTTCGCTCAATGTTACGGATTCACCACGAGAAAACAGGGAAACCTCAAGACCGCCATGGAAATCACTGAAGCCTTCCGGGACCTTAATCCCGAAGACCCGGTAAAGTATGATTTTTCCCTGACCCGTTTCGGCATACGCAATGATCTCTGCTGGGACAATCTTGAAGAAATGCTGTAAAAAATGGTTGGCGCCGCCTTCGGCTGCCCCAACCATTTTTTATTTGAATGGAACGAAGAGATAATCTCTGAATAGTCCTTTTTTATTTTTATCAAAATAGGGATGGGGTTCATTTGCCGCTTCGTGACAGCCGATACACATTCTGCTCTTTACTTCCATAACAGGTTTATTCTTTGCTTTCATAAAATAACGCCATCCGTTATTCGCTGCACGACTTGATAAATCCTTAACCATTATAGTAAGATTTTTATAGTTTCTTTTTTTTATGTCTGATCGTTTTGCATAGGTCTCTTTTACTATTATTGCCCCGTCGGGCATTATTTGTGTATCAGCACCTCGTATTTTTTTCGATATTGGCTTAAAGGCAATGGCGTTGGCATATATTCTCCTGAAGCTTTTTCCGTGGCCCGGGACTTCATAATCGAGAACCCGGTTTACCGGCTTTTTCCAGGAAGTGTAATCTTCAGGAACAACAAAAGAACTCTGCTTATCCATCCCGCAGGAAATAATCATAAAGACTGCTATGAATAGAAAAAAAGTTTTTTTCATGTGATACTCCTCAGAGTGTAGATTTTTACGGCCTTCTCTTTACCCTTTACATTAATTGCATCATGTTCGATTGCGTCTATACTTCCTTTCACATGCCGGTAGGTAAACTCAGAGAGGATGATAGTATTTTTCCCGGCAATGGAACAGAGGCGGGCTCCCAGGTTTACCGCATCCCCTATCACAGTCCGGTCAAGCCGGTCTCCTGATCCCATATTCCCGGAAATCATCTCACCGGTATTGACGCCGATCCCCACAGAGATCGGTTCATCAGCGGCAGAAAATGTCAGCTTCATTTTTTCCCTGATTTTATGAGCCGCCTTAAGGGCCCGGATTGCCATGTCTTTGCCTTCAAAAACCGCCATTATCTCGTCGCCTACAAATTTATCAATATCACCGTCAAATTCATGAATGATTTCCCCCTGAAGATTCATGATATCATTGAGCATTATCATAACGTCCTGGGGATCTTTTTTTTCAGAATAATTAGTAAAACTCCGTATATCAGAAAAAAGAACCGTCATCTCTTTTTTTACGCCCCCAAGCTCTATATCCCCGTCTCCCCTGACATGTTCAAGGGTCGATTTAGAGACAAACCTGGTAAGCTTGAAACGCTCATGAAGACCATCAATCATGGCATTAATCTCTCTTGCAAGGTGTCCCAGTTCATCCTGTGTGGCTCCGGGAATTTTAGTGTTAAAATCTCCCTTGCCGACTCCCCGGACCACTTCACCGATACGGAATACGGGACGAATAACCAGCATCCGGAGAAAAATTGTGATAACAAGCAGAAGGGCAAAAACAACTGCAGCATATATAAAAGCAGATATAATAATATTCATTCGGGTCTTTTTCAGAACCCCGGTAATTGGAGAAGAAATTTTAACCACCCCGCGGACGACATGATCTGTGCCGTGACAGCTGCTGCATTTCGGTTGATTTATCAGGGGCTTGTAGATTACAATAAACTGTTCTTTCCCGAATTTTTCGGTAAAGAAGATATCATCTACCTGTTTTACAGACCGGGTAAACTTTTCGTCCTGCAGTTTTTGAAAAGGAAGAAAGGTTTTTTTTTCTTTAAACATATCTTCGCCGATAGTACGATTTACCAGGTTAAGGGTTTTGTTATCAGAAAAAGCAGTAACACCGTTAGCCCGGAAAAGTCCGATATCGCCTACCGCATCTATCCGTGAAAATTCATTGAAAAGATCAACTGCAAGGGGGGCTTCACCGGAGAGCATGTTATTTTTTATGGCGATAAATATTACATTCGCCTCTTCTTTTACCGCCTCTTCCCGGGAAGAAATGATAGTACTGTTCTGGCTGTAAAGGTAATAGGCGATTGTTGTGCCTATACCGAGGGAAAGTACCGCCAGTATAATCAGCGTTACCTTGACTGATATCCGGTTAAAAAAGCCTATGCCTGTCTGAGACGTTTGAGTATCCTTCATGACGCTTTAACTTCCTCACCCAGATTTTAAAGAAAAAGAAGCAGACTCAGGGCCATGACCATCATTCCGCCAACCAGGCCATAAATCGAAAGGTGATGCTCCCCGTATTCCTGAGCTGCCGGCAGGAGTTCATCAAGGGATATAAAAACCATTATGCCTGCAACCGCGGCGAAAAGAAAACCGAAAACCATGTCATTCATAAACTGACGAAAAATCAGGTACCCCACCAGGGCCCCCACGGGCTCAGCGAGTCCGGAGAGAAAAGAATAAATGAAAGCTTTCTTTCGGTCGCCGGTGGCAAAGTAAATTGGCACTGAAACTGAGATGCCCTCGGGGATGTTATGTATGGCAATGGCCACTGCAACAGGAATGGCGATTGACGGGTCCTGAAGGCCGGCCATAAAAGTAGCCAGTCCCTCAGGGAAGTTGTGAATCGCTAAAGCCAAAGCCACAAAGACCCCCATGCGGAGAAGCTTTAGCTGATCAGCCGTTTGGCCGTTTCTGTCCATCTCTTCTATGAATCGAATCTCATGAGGATTTTCTTCAGAGGGAATGAGGTGATCTATGATGGCGATAAAAAACATGCCGGTAAAAAAATCAACATCAGTCATCCAGGAGCCCGCCTTAAGACCCATAGACTGAATAAAGGCGTCCTTTGCCTTTACCAGAATTTCTACCATTGAGACGTATATCATTACACCAGCGGAAAAACCGAGAGCAACTGAAAGAAACTTCCTGTTAGTGGTTTTGGTCATAAAGGCAATGAGGCTTCCGATACCCGTTGAGAGTCCAGCGAATATAGTGAGCCCAAAGGCGAAGAGTACGTTTTCTTCCATCGTAAATATTGTTCCTGTTTTTTGAATGCTTTCCCGTAATCGGCTGATATTACGAAATTCTCATTCTTTCTTTGTGTGAGTTAATTTCTACCTTTAATTTTCGGTATTGTCAAGAATTATAAGGAAGTGAGACGGCTGCCCCCTCTTTACAGGAGGCTAATACATAAAAATATTCTATGTTCATTGCACATAAAAAATAGAACCAGTGAAAATCACGTTGTCAAAATAAAAAAACCTTGCATGGTCAGTTTTTTTTGATACTATTAAATTATTCACATCTCATGTCCCTGCTACTGAAGTTTACTTAATTCTCTGATAACGCAATTCATTCTAAATACTTAAGTTTTCACAAAAGAAACTTTTAAGACATAAAATTTAATAAAATTGTTTTACCTAGAGATGTTTATTTAAATGAAAAGACTATTAAAGACAACTGTAAGATATTTTTTGTTTTTAATCATAATTGTTACGGCAAATCACAAGACAGCATCGTGTGCCGAAACAATTAAACAAAAAAATATTACACTAAAACAGGGGATAATTGATGTACGCAACAAAGACTTTAACACAGATCCTTCGATTCTACTAAATGGAGAATGGAAATTTTACCGTGGAAAATTTATCTTTGATAATTCGAAGAAAGATAGAGGTAAAGATAAACATGCATTTGTTCAAGTTCCGGAAGTATGGAACAATTATGACACACATTCAGCATACCTGTCTGGTCAGGGATATGGTTCATTTCGTATTACAATTCTCAAAAGCCGGAACACGCCTCCTCTCTCATTAAAAATCATTGACATAGGTACTGCATTTTCGGTTTTTGAAAATGGAAAAAAAATTGCCTCTTCTGGAAATCCAGGTATAAACAAAAAACTTTCCAAGCCTAAATTGAGCCCCATGACTATTGACCTGACGAGCAATAACAATGTAATTGATCTTGTTTTCTATGTTTCGAATTTTCATTATTGCAAGGGTGGCATCTGGAAACCAGTTGAACTGGGAAAAAAAAGTTATCTCAATAAAAAAATGATTAGTGATGTTTTACTTGATTATTTTTTTCTTGGAAGTCTTTTACTCATCTCCTTATATCATCTTGTTATCTTCTTTTTTAAGAGAAATGATTTTTCTCACCTGTAT
>CAZPEK010000231.1:0-6549 GCA_964585555.1 uncultured Leptospirales bacterium
ATTTACCTGGGTTTGCCACAGATCAGATACTTTGGTCATGCCATCACCTTTTCCAAATTCATGTGTTCCTGCATGTTTGTTGAAGGAAGAAGTGAAGAAGAATGTAAAAACTGGTCACGCCTTTCGGTTCCCCAGCAGGGGTACTCGATTGACCTGAAAAATAAAAGCGTCACGGCAAAATCTCTCTGGTACAGCACCACATCACGCTACAGGGGAGCACGCTTCGGTTGTACGGTTGAGTGATTTTTAAAGACCTCCGGCTGCGGGGACGCTAAAAAGATCAGTTTATTATATTCTTGACAATATGTATCAGTATGGTTATTTTATATGTATGAAAACTACAATCAATATTGATGATACATTAATCAAGACTGCCATGGACATCTACGGCATTAAAACCAAAACTGCAATAATTGAGATGGGTCTAAAGGAGCTTATCGAAAAAGAAAAACGGAAAAAACTGGCTGAATTATTCGGTTCAGAAAAAAACCTGAAAGCTCCATTCCGCAGAAGAACTTCATGATTATTGTCGACACCAGTGTCTGGATATCTTTTTTTAAAGGCGAAAAAAGAGCAGCATGTCTGAGAGAATACATCCTCGACAACAGGGTGAGCATGCACCCATTTATTCAGGGAGAACTTCTCCTGGGCGGTATTTCTAATAATTCAAGAGAACTGCTTTCATCACTGCAGACATGCAAAGTTCCCGATACTGAAATGATTTATGAATTCATTAAAGCACGTAAGCTCTCCGGCACAGGCATAGGCTGGGTTGACACCACAATAATTTCGTCTGCGATACTCTCCAACTATCACATTGCAACATTTGATGAAAAACTAAACAAGCTATGCAAGCTATTTAAAGTTCAGCATAACTTTGAATAAACAGGAAAGCAATCCATTCAATGGAAAATAAAAAGCAGAACAAAGACCCTCTCCACGGAGTGACCCTTGAGACGATCCTTACCCGGCTCCATGAAGCCTATGGCTGGGATGAGCTTGGCCGGCAGATCCGTATCAAATGCTTCAACAATAACCCGAGCATCCAGTCGAGCCTTAAGTTTTTGCGCAAGACGCCCTGGGCACGGGAAAAGGTTGAAGGCTTTTATTTATATTCTCTACGGAAAAAAAAGATACAGCTTTGACAAATCCGGGGCTCCCAACTCCGGCAGGCATCTATTTATACTGTTTTTCTAAAACAGGCCTGATAATTTCAGTCCACAGGACATAGCCTTCTCTTTTCATGTGTATCCGGTCCCAGGTAAAGAGTTCTTCTTTTAAACTTCCATCCTTTCGAAACATACGGGAGCTCACATCAATGAAGACCATATTTTTTTGCTCCGACAGGTATTCTTGAATTTTTCTGTTAGCCCTTTTCATTGCCGGCCAGTGCTTCATCCGTGACGGAGACGGCTTGATCGAAACATAGCATATTATCGCTGCAGGAAGTTTTGCTTTGATAACAGCAATCAGCTTTTTCGTGTTACCCAGCACCTCTTCGGGAGACTGAAGCCTGCCGACGCTCATGTCATTATCACCGCAGTAGATGACAACCACCTTCGGCTTATAGGGGGTGATGATACGGTGGGCATAATGAATCAGGTCAGGCATTTTTGATCCCCCGAAGCCCCGGTTAGTTACCGGCAAACCCTTCATGTCTTTTTTTAAAGTATCCCAGAACCTGAAGGATGAACTTCCGACAAAGAGAATTCCATTTTCAGGCGGCATGTTTTCCCTGTCCTGACTTTCGAATTTTTTAATGTCTGAGTCCCAGACAAGCGGGTCGTCGCTGGCAGCTTTTTGAAAGGCGCTGTAGAGCATCACTCCCGCAACAATGAGAAGCGTCAGACAGAGAAAGATGAATCCGGCAATTCCATATTTAACTGGTCTTTTCATGTAAACTTCCTTTCAATTCTGTTTTTAAAATATCACTTTCAGGCTTCCAGTATTACAATGGAGAAACCATTGACAGATCGGTACCGCCATGTAATAATTCCAATACCTCAACAAAAAAATTATACCTGTTTTTAATTAAACCAGTAAAGGATTTTTTATGAGCACGTCGAAGATGCCTCTGATTGATAAAATAACATTAATCCTGATGGTTTCAATGTCCTTCTTTCTCATGTGCGACCTGTATATAACACCTTCCATAGTAATACACCTGGCAAAGGAATACGGCGTCAGCCAGGGATCAATCGGTTACGTGGGCTCAGCCTTTGTGCTGGTTGGGGCTTTCATCAGTCTTTATTTTGGATTTTTAACCGATAAATATTCCCGAAAAAAATTGCTTATTCTGACAGTACTGGTTGGAGAGATTCCCTGTCTCCTCACCGGTATACATTTTTTTACAGAAAGCTTTTACGGATTTCTGGCCATGCGCGTTCTCACAGGCATCGGAGTCGGGGGAGTCTACCCCCTCACCTTTTCTCTCCTTGCCGACTATTTTTCAGACAGACATCGGGCTATCGCGACCGCCGGTATCGATATCGCCTGGGGTCTTGGCATAATGATGGGTCCGATACTCGGGGGGCTGGCACTGCAGACCGACTATGGCTGGAGACTGGCTTACGTGCTGGCTGCAGTACCGAACTTTCCCATTGCCGTTCTCTTCTGGATTTTTGCCCGTGATCCCCAGCGAGGCAGCAGCGAAGAAGCGCTTCGTCATGCAATTGATGATGGAGCAGCCTACAATTACCGTATTAAACCTGCAGATTTTAAAGTTATTTTACGCAACAAGACAAATATTTTGATGCTGGTTCAGGGCATCCCCGGCTGCATTCCCTGGGGCGTACTGACCTTCTGGTCTATTACCTACTTTATACAAATCAAGCATATGAGTCAGACAAATGCCACCATGGTTTGGGAGATCTTCGGCATTGGAAATGCAATCGGTCTTGTTGGCTGGGCTATTCTGGGAGACAGAATTTTCAAACGCAGCCCCCGCTGGGCACCGGTATTCTGCGGTGTTGGGGTAATCGCGGGAACCATTCCCTGTTACCTTTTCCTCAATATAGAGTTTGCTCAGTTGACCTCCCTCTTCGCCTTTGTTCTCTTTGGCGGCGCCATGGTCTCTGTTCCCGGCCCGACGCAAAAGGCGATTTTCATGAATATTAACCGTCCGGAGCACCGCGGCACAATTTTCTCGATCAACAACCTGGCGGACAGCCTGGGTAAGGGAATTGGCCCCGCCGTGGGAAGTGCCATCCTGGCATTAACCGGCAGCTATACCTTCATGCTCAACTTTGCAGTAACCTGCTGGCTTTTCTGCGGCGTTATTTTTATACTCGGTTACTTTACCATTATGAAAGACCGCCAGAACATGCTTGATCTCATTGAAAAACGCGCTGTGGAACTGGAGAAATAAAAGGAGTCTACTCTCTTGAAAAATAAAAAATTATACCTCGTCCCGTATGCCCACCTTGACACCCAATGGCGGTGGACCTTCGCAACCACCATTACCCATTATCTGAAAAACACCCTTGATAAAAACTTTGAACTTTTCGAAAAATATCCCGGGTACTGTTTTAATTTTACCGGCGCCCTTCGTTACCAAATGATCAAAGAATACTACCCTGAGGAATATGAAAAATTAAAAAAATATATAAAGGAAGGCAAATGGAAAATAGCCGGCTCCTGTCTTTATGAGACTGACGCCCTTGTCCCTTCCCCTGAATCTTTGATAAGAAATATTCTCTACGGCAATCTTTTCAATAAAAAAGAATTTAACACAGAATCATACGACTACATGCTCCCCGACTGCTTCGGTTTTCCCGCGAGCTTCCCCTCGGTTCTGCACCATTGCGGCCTCAAGGGCTTCTCGACGCAGAAATTAACCTGGCATTCTGCTGAAGGCATACCCTTTTCAATCGGCATGTGGAAGGGGCCCGACGGCACCAGAATTCCCGCAGCATTCAATCCGGGAAATTACATTTCAAAACTACTTGTCCGCCCCGGCACAAATAAAAAATGGCTAAAGAGAATCAATGATAATGGACAGAAGTATGATGTCTGGAAGGAATACCGGTACTACGGCACCGGTGACATCGGCGGCGCTCCCATGGAACTTTCTGTCAAAAATGCAGAAAAAAGTCTCAACACAAGAGAAAGCATTATCTGCCAGGATTCAGCAGATAAATTTTTCAAAGACCTTTCTTCAGGAGAGATTGAGAGACTGCCTGAATATTCAGGCGACCTTCTGCTCATTGAACATTCAACCGGATCCCTGACATCTCAGGCAATCATGAAGCGGTGGAACAGAAAAAACGAGTTACTTGCTGACGCGGCAGAACGTGCCTCGGTTGCCGCGGCTGTAACTGGCGGTCTCCCATACCCTTACCAGAACCTTGCGCGGGCATGGGAACGGGTTATCGGAAGCCAGATGCATGACATCCTCCCGGGGACCTGTACCCCCGACGCCTACACCTGGTCAAACAACGATGAGGTCCTGGCCTTAAATATTTTCTCATCGGTTCTTACTCATGCCGCAGAAGCAATGGCCGAAAATCTTGATACAATGACAAAAGGCACCCCCCTTATCATCTTCAACCCGCTTTCATTCAAAAGGGAAGACCTGGCTGAAGCAGACATTCCCCTCATGGACAAGGAAGTTATAAGCGTATACTCTCCCGATGGACTCAGTGTGCCGGCGCAGATAATCTCCAGAGACAATAAAAAAGCACACATTATTTTTCCCGCCGAGACACGTCCCCTGTCATGGAGCGTCTATGATATTCGAAAGGAAGAAAATCCCCACACTCCTGCTACCTGTCCGCAGGCCGTAGAAACAGCCGATGGTTTTATACTTGAGAACCATACTTATTACATAAAAATAAACCGGGAAGGATTCATCTATTCCATTCATGATAAGAATCAGGATCTTGAAATACTTGCAGGAACCATTCACTACGAATTGCAGAAAGAAAAACCGCGATTTTTCCCCGCCTGGAACATGGACTGGAAGGATCGAAAGAAAAAGCCCCTGCGCCTCACCGGAACCCTTGAATCGATAACAATTACAGAACAGGGCCCCGTGAGAGCGGCAATCGAGATCAGAAGAAAACTTAAGAACTCCTATTTTATTCAAAAAATTTCTCTTTCCACAGGAAGCTCAGGCAGCCGTATCGAGTTTATTGAACACATCACCTGGAATCTGAAAGGATTCTCATTAAAGACCGCCTTTCCCCTCAGGAGTTCGAATCCAATGGCAACATACAACTGGCAGGTCGGCAAAGTCGAACGGAACAACAATCATAAAAAAAAGTACGAGGTCCCGTCGCATATGTGGTTCGACCTGACTGATACCTCAGGTAAGCACGGCATATCAATACTTGAAGACTCAAAATACGGCTCTGACAAACCCGACGACAACACCGTGAGACTGACCCTTCTCTACACACCTGCCCGGTCATGGAATTCCATCGCCTTCCATGATCAGACTACCCAGGACTGGGGGAACCACACGATACGCTATGCCCTTTACAGCCACCGGGGAGACTGGAGAGAAGGGAAAAGCGACTTTCAGGGCTTACGCTTTAATCAGCCCCTCTATCCCTTTATCTCTGAGCCGTCTCCGGGTCCCCTGGGAAAAAATTATTCATTTTTAAGTCTATCAACTAACAATGCAGTGGTGAGCGCTCTGAAATTTTCAGAAGATAAAAGCAACGCCATTATTTTAAGAATGATTGAACTTACCGGCGGAAAACAAAAAAAAACACTCATCAATCTACCAGGGAATACAACTGATGCATGGGAAGTCAATGGTCAGGAAACAAAAACAGGTCCAATCAAATCAGAGAAAAACAGCATTGAGACAGAACTACATCCTTTTCAAATCAGGTCTCTGGCATTCACGGTTCCCCTGGCTCAACTTCCGGCTGTACCGGACAGGGTACTGGTTCTTGATCTTCCCTTAAACACTAAACTGTTTTCCCGCAATGGAGAGAACAGGGATCTTGCATTTTCTTTTCCTGAAGAACTGGTACCGGAGAAAATTAGCAGCGGAAGTATATTTTTTAAAATTGATAAAAAGAATGACTGTAATGCCCTTCTCTGCCGGGGAGACAGACTTCCTCTCCCTCAAAAATCCTTTAACCGATTAAGCATGCTGATCTCATCAGAAGAAGACACATGGAATGAATTTACCTTTACCGGAATTGAGATGAAATCAAAATCTGTATTTATTCCCTCTTCCACCGGCTTCATCGGTCAGTATGACACGCGACAGTGGAAAAGAAAAAGCCGATGGGAGAAAAGAGATTATATATGGAAAATTCCCTGTACTGGAAGCACCCCCGGCTTTATGAGAAGAGAAGAGGTTGCTTTTTTTACAACCCATATCCATGCATATGGGCAGGACCTCCCCTATCAATTCGGGTATATGTACAGAATAGATTTCGACATTCCCGAGGGGGCTGATATGTTAACCCTCTGCGATAATCAAAAAGTTAAAATAATTTCAATAACCTTGAGCAGAAAAGAAGCCCCCATAAAAAACTGCAGGCATCGTATTGACACTTTTGACTATTAAAGAAACAATGCATCATCGGG
>CAZPEK010000232.1:0-6538 GCA_964585555.1 uncultured Leptospirales bacterium
CGGCAAATGTTTATGCCGCATTTCAATAAACCTTTGGAGCAGAATTTCGGTTATAAACCGCGAACAGGTGATCCCCTTACTTCGAGGAATAGATAATCTTCCCGGATTCAGAAAAATCATAGTTACCCAGAACCATAACGGAATCCCTTGTCTCTTCCGAGTTAACCGTATCAATAAAGGCCTGAATGGCTGGCTTAAAAAAGGTCTCCTGGAGAAGCACCATGTCAAAACTTTCTTTAATAAGAGGAACAAAGGGGAGATTAAACATGCGGGCGGCAGAAACGGTCCCCAGTCCCGCGTCGGCAGTCCCTGACATTACTGCCAGGCCGACTTCCATATGTGTATTAACTTCGTTTTCATAGCCTTCGATTGCCCCGGAATCGATACCAGCGGCTTTCAGCTGCTGGTCAAGAAAAACACGGGTACCGGCTCCCGGCTGCCGGTTGATCAGGCGAATACCTTTATGTTTCAGGTCAGCAATCCCCTTTACTTCCGACGCGGAATCCCTGGAGAGTATCAGGCCGAGTTCCCGGTAAAAAAGATGTACCATGGCTATCTTTTTTCCTGGAAGCTGCTCTTTGATGTAAGGAATATTATATTCACCGGTTTCAGTATCATAAAGGTGACACCAGACGATGTCAGCCAGGTCTTCCTTCAACATGGCCAGTCCCCCGAGACTTCCGGTGTTATTGTGAAAAACATGAAGCTCCGGGTGCTCCTGCCCCATGCGGCTCAGGAGCACATCAAGTATCGGATCATTGCTGCCTGCAGAAAGGAGCACATCCCTGTCAGCTCCCATACCCCTTTCGAGGCTCCCGGCATTTTCCCGGGCTTCTTTTTCGAGCCAGGCATCGATCAGGTGTTTCGGAAAAATCCACTTTCCCGTGGCTCGGGTACAGGGAATGCCCTTTGCCTTAATCAAGGCATATACCTGTTTTTCGTGTATTCCCAGGTATTCAGCAACTTCTTTCGTGTTCATTAGCTGGTCTGACATTATATCTCCTTAAGCAGCTTTTTCAGACTTTTTCTTTTTCCCCACAAAGCTTCCGATAAAGGCGAGAAGTCCAAAGATAAAAATCATCGGAACAAATAAATGAAGAGAAATGACCATTGCAATTCTTTTTGCGTAGGCCTGAACCAGAGGATCTTTTATAACCCAGGGGAACAGGCTGGTAAAGGTTCCTGAAAATATTATCACCCCGATAGATACCACAATAACAAGTATCGACGGCCAGAGAAGAACTTTTCGTATCGAACGCTTCTTTTTTTCACTTTCTGCACCAGAAGCCATCATCAATAGTATCAAGAGAGCCAGTCCCCCCAAAAGTACATACCTGACATAGACTCCCCAGGTTGCAACAATCATCAGGGTTTCAAACCCCCTGGCGGTACTGCCCGTGAGAACAATCGGCTTAAGGCGAATGACCCCGTCCCTGAGGGTAAACCCGGCTCCCTTCAGGTATTTCCGGCCGATTCGTTCTGCCAGGCCGGTTTCAGAAAATTTAAAAATCTGGATAAAAGATGCCTTGTTGTGAAGTCCCTTCATATCTGCAATACGGCTGACGAAAACCTGGCTCAAAAGATGCCTTTTTTGCTGCACACCACGAATTTCATCGTCAACCCAGAGACTTATCGTTATGGGAGGAAGTTTTACTTTTCTGGCTGAAGCGACTCTTCCCTGGGTTATGCCCAGAGTGTCAGTATAAATAGCACCCCTTTTTACCTGTTCATTATAGGAAGTAATAAAGGCGAGCATCTTGTCTATTTCAGCCCTTACTCCTTTTTCCAGGAGTTTACTGTTCAGTGCTTCAGTCAAAACCGGGCTTATGATACCGATATCAGTATATATTTTCCCCATAAAAGAATTCTTATGAGATTTGATGATATCCCGGGCATCTTCTTCTTTATCCTCAAGGTCATCAACCGCGTCTTCATAGGTATCCTTAATTTCTTTATATGAATCTCTGGCCCTGTCAATTTTCTCTTCATTGAGGTCACGATACTTTTCGATTTCCTTCATCTCAGCTTTAATTTTTTTTAATTCATCTTTTTTATACTTTTTGAAATCTGCTTTGCTTTTAAAAAGATCCGGCGCGCTGCTGAAGCTCAGGTCATCAAGCTCATTGTATTTGGCTTTCAGGGTCTTATATTCATTTTTTAAATTGAGGGTGTAGTAGGTTTCTTTTTTATTTTCATAGTCTTCTTTGATAACTTCAAATTTCTTTCTGAATTCCTCAAGTTTGACGTCTTCTTCTATCTCTGCCTTGATTTCTTTTTCCATTTGCCAGTTTTTGGCCTGGATATATGATTCAATCAGGCCGGCATTCTTCAGTACACTGACATAAAACGTACTGCTCACCATAAGGCTGAAGAGAATAATGACGATTAAAACTATTGGAAGTATAAATATCCCCTTAAGTGTCAGAAAAAAAAGGAAGGGATTTCTTTTTTTTCCTGTTTGTTCACTGTTTTTTTGCGGCTCCATGTAGCTTGACTCCATTGTTGTTTATTGATTTTTATAAAAAAATAGAGGCCCTTTCAACTTCCTTTACCCCATGGTATAATGAATAACTACTGTTTTAAGAGATTTTTTTCAATCACTTTTTTTCTATACCGTCTGGACGTTTTTTTTGACTATATCAAAAAAAATAGTGCTTTTTTAAATACAGGTTATGTAACATTAAATTAGACAAAGCTGGTCACATATATAAAAATTCCAGCTGTAATGTTTCAAAAGTAAAAGGAGGCACCTATGTCATTGATCAGCTACAGAGTTAAAGAGAATGCAAAAAAATGTAACGACTGCGCCCTTCTTAAGATGAGAAACAATATCGATAAAAACGGCGTTCTTCATGAAGAGGCCCAGATTGCCGCCGAGGGTATTATCAGGGTAACCTGCAACCTCTGTCCCTATGCCATTGATTTTGAAAAAATTTACGGCAAAAAACCATACCAGGTATATCCTGGCATCAGCTGACAGTTTTATACTTTAACGCATATGTGGAACCTTTCGGACCCACATATGCGTTAAAGATCTATTTATTTTTTCTTAGCTTTGGTAATCGGATCAATAAAGGAAAAGCTTTCTGCCAGAGAATTAAGGAACCTCGCATCGCTGGTATCATTTATCTTCTCCCAGTTATCCCGTACATCTTCAACTGAAATTGTATCACTTTCCATTCCGAGAATAACACCAGAAGAGCAGACTACTTCAGTTCGGCTGTACCATCCGGCAGCGCAGTTATAGATACATCCCGTATTATTATTCTCTTCAGATGCCAGGTAAAGAACCAGAGCCCCGATATGATCGGGATTATAAATATGAGCAACTTCCTGGGGGAGCAGTCCCTTGGTTAATCGTGTATCGGCAATTGGAGCAATTGAATTCACCTTGATATTGTACTTCCCCCCTTCCAGCTTAAGAACATTCATCAAGCCGATAAGGCCCATCTTGGCAGAACCATAGTTTGCCTGGCCGAAATTCCCATAGAGGGCGGTTCCTGATGTGGTGAGGATAACTCTTCCGTATCCATTTTCTCTCATTACGGCAAATACGGGACGGGTAACATTATACACACCTTTCAGGTTTACTTCGTATATTGCGCTCCAGTCCTCTTCAGGTGTTTTGTGAAAGGATCGGTCCCTGAGGGCTCCCGCGTTATTAATTAAAATATCAATGGTACCAAAATTATCAAGAGCAGTCTTAACAATTTCGTCTCCCGCATTATTGTCGGTAATGGAAGAATAGTTCGCTATCGCTTCTCCCCCAAAGTCTTTTATTTCTTTTACAACAGCGTCAGCAGGCTCTCTGCTTGCCCCGGAACCGTCACTCTCTCCTCCAAAGTCATTAACAATCACTTTGGCTCCCCTTCGCGCAAGCTCAAGAGCATATGCCCTTCCAAGGCCCCGACCTGCACCGGTAATAACTGCTACTTTTCCCTCAAATGAAATATCTGACATTGTAATCTCCTTGTATCTTTGTCGTACCCCTGTTTTTTACATGTTTCAGGGAAGCGGCCGGTATTGACTGTCTTCCTGAATGTGTTTACTAAAGATCCTTACTGCTGACAACTTTATTAAGCGGATATTCTATTATACCATCTGCCCCTGATTCAAGAAGTTGGGGAATAATCTCTCTCACAACGGCCTCACTGACAATTGACTCTACTGAGAGCCAGTCAGACTTGTAGAGCTCAGAAACAGTAGGAGCCGTAAGACTCGGAATTAAATCCACAACTGCATCAATAGCTTCCTTGGGGACATTCATTTTTATACCCACAAGACCCCCGGCATTAAGGGCTCCCTGGAGAAGCATTGCTATCTGGCGAATTTTACTTTTTTTAAATGGATCTTCAAGGCTTTTTTTATTGGCAATAAGCTTGGTATTGGTCTCCATAAGCGTGTGGATCATTTTAAGCCCATGGGCTTTTATGGTTGAACCGGTTTCAGTCACTTCAACGATAGCATCAACCAGGCCCTCAACGACCTTTGCTTCTGTTGCCCCCCAGGAAAACTCCACGGTGACCGGTATATTGCGCTCTTCGAAATAACGCCTGGTGAAATTAACCAGCTCTGTTGAAATGGTTTTGCCGGCACAATCTTCAATAGTTTTAATGGGAGACTCATCAGGAACCGCAAGGACCCATTTAGCCTTGCGTGTTGAAACCTTTGAATAGACAAGATCTGATATAATTTCAACATCTGCTTCGTTTTCTTCTATCCAGTCAAAGCCGGTAAGTCCCAGGTCAAGTACCCCGCTGTCAACATATCGGGCCATTTCCTGTGCCCTGACCAGAGAACAGGAAAGATCCTTATCATCTATTGAGGGGAAGTAGTTTCTTGATGATACGGATATGTCCCATCCCGCTTTTTTGAAAAGCTCTATTGTCGATTTTTCAAGGCTGCCCTTTGGTATTCCCAGTTTCAGCTGACTGCTCATTTTTTATCTCCATATACTTCTTCAGGATTGAAAACTTTTTCTCCATCTACTTTCAGGGTATCTCCGTCAACAATTCTGAAAAAACAGCTCCTGTAGCCCAGGTGACATGCTGCATCACCAATCTGGTTTACCTTAATTACAAGTGTATCATCATCACAGTCGACCCTGATTTCCTTTACTTCCTGAAGATTCCCTGAAGATTCCCCCTTTTTCCATAGCTGGCTTCTTGACCGGCTCCAGTAGTGGGCAATCCCCGTATCAAGGGTCAGCTTGAAGGATTCTTCATTCATATAGGCGAGCATGAGAACCTCACCAGTTTCAAAGTCCTGGGCAATTACCGGAACAAGGCCGTCCTGCTTTGCGAAATCAAGTTTTATCATAATATTTCTCCGTAAATCTTTTTCTCTTTTCATGTATTCATGCATGATAATTATGCCGACATATTCATGTGCCGGTTACTCCACAAAACAGAGTTCTTGTCATTTTGGTAAGGAAATAATATTTTCAGCTTCGGAAAGCATAAAAATCCTTAAACGGCTTGACGAAAATCACCCTCTTATTATGTGGTATCCAAAAAGAGGCAAAACAATGAAAGAAAAGGTATTTGAAGAGCTCTTTCAAATAATAGAAGAGCGCAAAAAAAGCACTCCGGAAGAATCATATGTGGCCTCCCTTATGCACAAGGGAGTCGAAAAAATCAACAAAAAGATTATGGAAGAAGCAGGAGAAGTCTGTGAGGCGGCCCTTGAAGATGACCGGGATCACCTGGTATATGAACTCTGCGATCTTCTTTTCCATTCCTTTGTTCTTGCAGGGTACAAAAATATAACGATAGATGATCTGGCAAAAGAACTGGGACGCCGATTCGGTACCAGCGGCCATGTTGAAAAGGCAGGAAGAAAAAAATGACAATAACAGAAACTAATAATATTAAATTCGCTATTCCAGTAAAAGGAAGATTACGTGAACCGGCAGTTGATCTCCTCAAACGTGCAGGATACAACTTCAGGGCAAAGGGAAGAAATCTCTATGCCACCTGTACGACTGCAGATATTACCTTTATCTTCGTACGGGCCGATGACATTCCGGTTCTTGTTGATTCAGGAGTCGTAGACCTGGGTATCACCGGAAGTGACCTTATTGCTGAACGGCGTGCAGATGTTGCCACTCTCATGGAACTGGGGTTCGGTAAATGCCGACTTTGTGTTGCCGTGCCCGATTCGGTCAATGAAAAAGATATCTCATATTTCAACAACAAAACCATTGCTACTTCCTTTCCCCATATGACAGAAGACTATTTTAAAGCCCAGGGAGTAGATATACGCTGTGTAGAAATGAACGGCTCGGTAGAAATCATGGTAGATCTCTCCCTGGCTGATGCTATTGTTGATATTGTTGAAACAGGCGACAGCCTGAGGGACAATAACCTGAAGGTATATTCTGACATAGGCACCTATGAGACCTGTCTGATTGCAAACCACAGCATTGCTGGAAACGAAGCGGTGAACCAGATCATACGCCGTATCGAAGGCATCCTCATCGCCAGCAGGTACAGGCTTCTTGAATATAACATCTCTGAGGAGAAACTCCCTCAGGCAG
>CAZPEK010000233.1:0-6527 GCA_964585555.1 uncultured Leptospirales bacterium
GTAATCATGACCCTTCAGGTCTCCTGATACAGGAATCCCCCGGGCGTAATCTGCAGTAATATCCAGACCAAAGGTAAGAACCTGCTTAAAATAAAGATCACGGTACCGGTACCGCACCCCCTGGTAATAAGCCTGAATAGAAGGAGGCACATCAAGGGCGTTTTTGGGAGAGGAAGAATTCCCGATCCTGTACATACTGAGAAGGGACAGGGAATGATTCTCTAAGAATCTATATCCAGCGGTGCATTCTCCGTGAAAATGGAATAATTGAAAACGCTGAAACACCGGTGACCCCGGGAAGCTGTTTTCAAAAATTTGAGCGCCAATAACAAGCTTTGATGTGATGATAAAATCAGTTGCCATAACTTCAGGATCAACATAGCCAACCTGCACCTTCCAGCCTTTGGGAGGAATATACATGACGCCGCCGTAAAGCTTTTTCCCGAGACCGAGAAAATTCATATCAAGGAGAAACAGACCATAGGCCTGGTAGGTGCCGCTGAAGCGCATGACCGGCAGGGGTATCAGGGTCATTTTTTCCTTGAGGCTGGCAATAATACCGACCCCGTTTCCAGAAGGCTCATAATCTACGGCAATAGCATGAAAAAGATTTAACTTCCTTAACCTTTGAAGAGTTTTTTCAGGGTTAAAGGAAGACAAAGGCTGTCCCTGTTCGACCTGGATTCTGGCCAGGACAACGCTCTTACTGGTTTTACTGAGACCCCTGACTTCCACCCCCTGAATAGGAAGATCGCCGAAGGCTTCAATGAATATATTCTGTTTTTCCAGTTCAAATGCCGATTCGCCCCCGTAAAGGTTCACGGCATAGAAACAGATTATAAACAGAATGAAAGTAACCCGGTTGCCCATAAATAAACTTCCTTTCAAAATCTTAAAATAGCAGACATCAGAGAGATCCATCGTTGCCCCGGGTTACAAAATTATATTTTTCGTTGAAAAAACAAGCTAAAAATTCTATTAACATTATTCTTATTATAAACAGATAAATTATTGACTTAAATACCCTCACTACAATAGGTTGGCATAATTCTGAATTTTTATAGTTTAAGGAAGGAAACATGATTAAGGTTGGATTCATCGGATGGCGCGGTATGGTTGGCTCGGTTCTCATGGATCGCATGAGAGAGGAAAAAGACTTCAAAGGGTATGAGCCCCTTTTCTTTACCACATCACAGGTCGGGCAGAAGGCCCCGGATGTCGGCATGGATGTCCCTCCCCTTGCTGATGCCTTTGATATTGATACACTGAAGAAAATGGATGTTATTGTAACCTGCCAGGGCGGAGACTATACGGGAAAAGTCTTCGGTGAGCTCCGTGCCGCAGGCTGGGACGGCTACTGGATAGACGCGGCATCGAAGCTGAGAATGGAAAAAGAAAGCATTATTGTTCTTGATCCGGTAAACATGGATGTCATCAAGCAGGCCCTTGCTGACGGCAAAAAAGATTACATCGGCGGCAATTGTACGGTTTCACTGATGCTGATGGCCCTGGGTGGACTCTTTGAAAATGATCTGGTTGAGTGGGTTTCTTCTATGACCTACCAGGCCGCTTCAGGTGCCGGTGCCAAAAACATGAAAGAGCTGGTTTCCCAGATGAAGATTATCGGCGATAAAGCAGAAAGTCTCCTTGCAAATCCTTCTGCGGCCATTCTTGAACTTGACCAGAATGTTACCGATACAATTCGTGACAAAAGCTTTCCCGATGATAATTTCGGCGCTCCCCTTGCCGCGAGCCTCATTCCCTGGATTGACAGTCCCATGGAAAACGGCCAGACCCGTGAAGAGTGGAAAGGCGTATCAGAAACCAATAAAATTCTCGGAAGAGAAGACAATCCCATTCCCATCGACGGCATCTGTGTGCGCATCGGTTCCATGAGATGCCACAGCCAGGCAATTACCATTAAACTGAAAAAAGATATTTCTGTAGAGGAAGTTGAAAAACTGATAGGTTCAGCGAATGACTGGGCAAAAGTTATTCCCAATGAAAAGGAAGTTACCCTGAAAGAACTCAGTCCCGCAAAGGTTACGGGAACACTCTCTATTCCCGTTGGAAGAATCCGCAAAATGAACATTGGGCCGGAATATCTTACCTGTTTCACCGTAGGAGATCAGCTTCTCTGGGGTGCCGCTGAGCCGGTACGGAGAATGCTAAATATAGTTCTAGAATATATTAAGAAATAACTTCTGCGTGAGAAGGGGATTGTATCGGTCCCCTTCTCATAAATTAACCCATTTAAACTTCTTAATTTTTTCGCCGATTTCGCCCCCCCTCTCTCCTCTACAAATAAAGATTATTGACTGAAAAACCTGGCATTGGAATAATAGTACCTCGAACAAAATACATAGGCGAATACCATGAACGAACAACAAGCAATAATATTCAACAAAATGTGCAGAGACATTGGTCTGTCCGAAGCTGATCTTCAAAAAAGATTACAGAAAAGCAGCATCAAAGAGGAGACATTTATCCTCTGGACCGAATACAACAAGCAGGCAAATGAACTGGCGAAAACCCATCAATGGGATTCCTTTAGATATATCAGAAAAAAGATGCATGAGTTTCTTCTCTTCGAAGGGAAGGACATGCCCGCCTTAATAATGCTTTTCCAGGTTATTCATCTTGATCTGAACGGCCCCCAGAACATTATGATGGGCAAAGATGGCAAACCTGATCTTTCGCAAGAAACACCTTTTGACTTAAAATCATCATCACTGACTACCCCTCTCGTAAAAGATGTAATAAATCTCAATAAAAAACTAAATCTTTCAATTGAACAACTGAAAGAGATCTATCTGGATACGATTGTTAAAATAAAGATTCAACCCCTTGAGGTTTCTGATACATGGGAAAGACTTGAAGGGGAACTGAAAGAACTGATGTAGTTCAGCAGGTAGTGGACCATTATGACTCAGAGCAGTTAATATTAGCTAACTGCTCTGAGAAAAAAGCATCAGGAATATTTAATCATCAATTCTTTCGTCCCGTCAAAATCAACAACACCGGCATCACTTCCCAGACCGGTAGCAACCAGGGAAGCAGTTGCCGTGCCAAACCTGCAGGCATCTTCAACCGACATACCGCGGGCAAGGCCCGCGGCAAATCCAGCGCAGTAAGAATCCCCGCATCCTGTCGTATCAACGACTTCTACATCAAAGGCTGGAATTTTAAAGGTCTTTTCTTTCGAATAAAACATGCTTCCCTCGGCTCCCATCTTAAAAATGCAGGCCCCGGCCCCGAGGTTTATAAAAAATTCCCCCGTTTCTTCAGCGGTTGCAGTTCCCGCGATTTCCATGGCCTCATCTATACTCGGCATGAAATAATCAACATACGGCAGTACTGCTTTTATCGCGTTAAGGGTTCCTTCATTGGGGGCAATAAAATCACAGGTAATGGTGGCGCCATTGCTTTTAGCTTCTTTTAAAATAGAACCAGAGGCTTCTCCGTCTATCTTGAGCATTGTCCCCGGACCGCCCCAGTGAACAAAGCGGCTGTTAACGATAACGTCTCTCAAGTTATCATCGATCTCAAGAAGTATAGATGAACCGATAGCATGAAAGTTTGGCCGTTGCCCCTGGCTGTTTACTGCCAGTATGGTAGCAGCTGTCGGCAGCTCATCCCTTTCCTGTAAATAATCCGTATTGACGCTCTCATTGGCCAGCATCGCCTTGAGCAAAAAAGCCATATCATCTTTTCCAACCGCGCCGACCAGGGCCGTTTCGAGACCCAGTTTTGCCCCAATTACAGCGGGTCCCGCGGCAGTACCGGCAGGAGTCATACGGATTTGCTGAATAATTTCCGTACTTCCCCCCTCAGGAATTGCATTCACGGGTTTTCCAAGAATATCAAGAATCGTTAGTCCAACACAGGTATATTCAAATTTCATACATCTTCCTCCTTTTTTTATTCAGAGTAAGGAAGTTATAATTCTGTAGCAAGTATTTTAACAATGCCATCAGACAATGACCAGCCAGGGGAAGGTTCAATTGATTAACTCAGAGCAGTCAGGCTAAATTAACTGCTCTGAGTTAGCCGGAAGAAACAAAAAGCTTTGTTATCTCATCCGCGGCAAAGGAAGGCCATAGGTCAGCGGAAACGCCCCTGCCGCTTTTGCCTACCGAACCGATAATGGAACACCGGGTACCCAAAGTCTCAATATCCCTGACAAGACCTTCCGCCTCTTTCCTGTCTACTGCAATCAAGAGGGCCCCTGAGCCGATAAAGCCTCAAGTATTGACTATAGGGTTCCCAGGCATATTCCAGCGGATTGTAGACCACAGATACCGGGCCATGGAAATTCATTTTCTTTACGGCCTAAAGAACAGAACATTCCTGTTTCTTCCAATACTGGGATAGAATCTTTCTCAATTATAAGACGGTGACCCCCGGCAGCAGAAAACTCATTAAGGGCCGTAGCGATTCCTCCTTCAGTTACATCATGCATTGCCGAAACTCCCCGGTACCCCGCGGCGATCTCCGCTTCTTTTACTACTGAAATAGATTCACCACACTCCTTCCCCTTTTTAATTACCTCAGGAGATATTCCCCGGGCAAGGAGTGTATCTTCAAAATTCAATGCGATAATCGCGGTTCCCTCGACACCCGCGGACCTGGTCATCAAAACCAGATCTCCTTCCTTCATCATATTCTTTCTTTTTACATCTCCTTTACGCATCGTCCCTATCATTGTCCCGCTTACGACCGGACGGTTTACCGCGTCGGTAAATTCCGTATGTCCACCGCAGAGACTGACCTCGAGCTTTCTGCAGTATGTATCAGTCTCTAAAATAATCTTCATCGCTTCCGAAGCGGTACTCCCGGCAGGCATCAGCAGGGTCATCATGAACCATTTCGGCTTCGCCCCGGAGGCGGCAATATCATTGGCATTAACCTTCACGGCAAATTTCCCCGCGTCCTCAAGGGTAAAGGTCACCGGATCAGAGGTAACAGATATCACTTCATTATCCCCCGGTTCAACAACGGCAGTATCCTCTCCCGTCCAGGGACCGACAATAACATCGGCCCTGGAGGCTGAAAGCTGCTCAAGAATATTTTCCAGAATTTTGAAAGGAAGTTTACCCCCTTCAATAGGGATGCCCATCTCAATTATATCAACCAGTTCATCAAGGGAGGTGACAACAAAATCAGCACCGCCGGTATCAGCGCCAGGGCTTCCGTTAGTAATAAAGGAAGTCAGGGCCCCGGCCCGCTTTCCCGCCTCTATGTCAAAATGATAATCCCCCACCACCATAAGGTTTTTTACTTCAATCCCCATCTGCTGAACAGCGAGAAATACGCCCTCCTCGTGGGGCTTTGGTTTTATTTCATTATCTCTTGATATAATACATGAAAAAATTTCCTCTTGAATTTTTTCAAAATTGTTCAGCGCGCGCTCAACATTAACACGACTGTTGCGGGTCAGTATTCCACAGGGAATTTTCTTTTTTTCTATCCACTGAAGTATGTGCACCGCACCGTCATTAGGAACAGCATTTCGGGCGGCAATTTCTTCAGCGCCTTCAAGTATTTGAAATGCCCGGTTCCGTTCATCATCATCATGGATAGACTCTATAAATTCAAGGACCGGCATATTATGGGGGCACCGGACTTCTTCCTTTACATGGTGAAAATCTATAAGCCCCGCCCTGGTGAGAGTGCCGTCAAAATCAAAAAGTATTCCTTCAATTCTCCATGAGGAAAGTTGTTCACAATCGGTCTTCTTCATATGAATCAAGATCCTCTTTTATTTTCTGTTCAATCCCTGCAGTACGCCTCTTGACGGGCAAAAAAAACAGCAGAGAAAAGCCTATGCCGATCAGAAAACCGACACCGTGAGCAAGATAACTGATCCCCGGTTTTACCACCGCAGGGACCAGCATGGCAAGGCTAAAGCCCGTTCCCCGAAGAAGGCGCTGCCCGGGGGACCGTTCACGATCAAAAAAAATATACCAGGTAATCCAGAGGGCAACCATACTGTGAACCATTCCGGATGCACCGATAAGCATTGTCTCAGGTGGATAGACAGATACGGTAATCACGTTGGTTAAAATACCCGCTCCGAATGACGCAGCAGGAAAAGCCCATAATCCGAAATAGGTTCTGAGCATCCAGCCGAAGAGAATAAATATCCAGCCGTTGGCAAGAAGGTGAGCCAGGTCTCCGTGGGTAAAGAGCGCGGTTACCAGACGCCAGTACTCCCTGTTTTGAAAAACCGACTTTCCGCTGGCTGCAAGGTATTTCCCCTGGGGATAACTCCAGTATATAATTGAAACAACAAGCATTGATAAAAATATCTGGAGAGGCCCGTGAATAAGTTTTTTGTCCGGAGGCAAAGAAAATATTCCCGGAAGACGATTGTTCTCTTCTTCCGGGAGGGAATCTATCTCTTCAGGGGAAGCTTCCCGGTGATGATAATTTATATTATTGGCATCTGTCATGATGGAGATATTCTCACCAATAATTATTACAATTAAAAAGGCACGTTTGACTCTACGTTATCGGGAGATAAA
>CAZPEK010000234.1:0-4188 GCA_964585555.1 uncultured Leptospirales bacterium
TTCAACAGGAAGCGGGGTTCCAAAAAATTTTGTCGATAATGAAGACGGAACTGTTTATGATAAAAAAAGAGGCTTGACCTGGGCAGTTAAGAAAAGTTCACAACTGTACTCATTTTCCGGTGCTATAACGGCGGCAAAAAAATCGAGACAAGCAGGCCAGTATAACTGGAGACTGCCAACCCGGAAGGAACTGAAAGGGCTTCTGCCTTCCGGCAACCAGAGTATTGTAGTGTATCTGAAAAACCTCGGGTTCCGAAATGTCACTGATTATTATTTCTGGACCTAATCTGAAAAAAAGGGACACATTTGGGTTTTCGAACTGGCTACCGGTTCATTCGAGCTTTTAAACCATAAAAATAAATGCCGAATAATTATGGTAAGTGACAAAAGTACAGACTGATTAATTTTCCACCGGGACAGACGGATTATATTTTAATTCCGTGAACAGGAAATATTTTTCCTTTAACCGCCATAATGACCTTGTCAGCCCCATCAATGCATTGATTTTTTTCTTCCCCGAAGATTGCAAAGGGGGGTTCATCGAGACTTCCCGATGTGGTTTCGGGACCGAACATCATGCCGCCCACACTTCCTGCAAAATGATCTTCAGGTTCTATGCCGCAGAAGACTGACCACACCGTGGCCCAGAGGTTGGCGGTCTGGTAGACATCATATCCCCCGCCCCCGGTAGCGAGAACCGGTTTGTCGAAATCTTTAATTATTTGAAGGGTCTGCCGGTAGCCGTTGCTGGTCAGGTTCAGGTGGGTGAGGGGGTCATCCCGGTGGACATCGCCCCCGGCTTCAAGAAAAATAATATCAGGATTAAAAGCCTCAATCAGGGGCGGCACCAGTTCTCTAAATGTGTAGAGGTAGACCTCGTCATCGCTTTCCGCGATAAGGGGAATGTTGACATTGTAGCCCGTTCCTTCCCGAATGCCCTCTTCGTTTTCGAAGCCCCCCCAGGGATAGAGAGTTTTTCCCGATTCATGGAGCGAAATAGTGAGCACCTGGTCTGAACCGTAGAAGGCATCCTGCACACCGTTGCCGTGATGGGCGTCTATGTCGATGTAGGCAACCCGGGCCCCCTGCTTAAGGCATTCGGCAATGGCAATGGCAATGTCATTAATAAAACAGAAGCCCTCGGCAAAATTGCGCCCCGCGTGGTGAAAGCCCCCCAGGGGATTAAAGTCGAAGGAGGCCTCATTGTTCAGAAGCATCATGGCTCCCTGGTGGGTTGCCCCTGAAGCGGCAAGGGCAAAGTCATACATGCCGAGAACCACCGGATTGTCAGGAGTGCCGATGCCTGCCTCAAGCATGGCGATATCGAACTCGCCGGTGTTGCATTGTTTCAGCAAAGAAATATATTTTTTATCATGTATGGTATAGAGCAGTTCTTCGTCGAGGGGTTCCGGTTCAAGGATTTTCTGGTTGGTTTCGAAGATCAGGTTGTACCGGTTGAGCAGGTCCATCAGGTGTCGTGCCCGTAATGGCTTAAAGGGGTGCGAATCACTGTATTCAAAAGAAGCCAGTTTGTCTGAATAAAAGAGAATATTAAGATCGGTCATCATGTTCTAATCCCTGAAAACCCATGCTACGGCGAGCTTTCAGGGACGTCAAGGTTTTTGTGATTTTTTAAAAGAATCCTTTATTTTCGAAGTCCCTTGATTTGAGTGACCTGTTCGGGGGATAATCCCGCCCTTTTTGCCATTCGGTCAACCTGGTTGTCCCAGTCCTTTTTGCTGAAACTTTCGGGAGTCGGAAGCTTGTGGCACATGGCGCAGCGTTTTTTAAAGAGCTGCCCGGTGGCGTTCGGGGCGCTGCAGGCAAAGGATACTGCCAGGGTTACGGTGATGAGAAGGGTGGTGAAAATGATATGTTTTTTCATGGTAGACTCCTCTCTTGATTCTTTCATGAGTATAGCAGGAAAGCAGCGGGGTGTCAAGTCTTCCTTTCCCTGTAACTTTTGGTTCAGGCAGGGTACCCATGATCACCTTAAACTTTTTAAATAGGGGGGAAGTTATGGCTCGAAAAGCTTTTTTGACAGCCGCGGCATGTTTCTTCGCATGGGGCTTTCTCTATTGTCTTCCTGAGCAAAGCAAACCTCAGGCGGGAGGTGTAACCGTGACAGTATATGATACTGAAAGTAAAAAAATGGTGACCCGTGAGCGGGTCGTCAAGACCGAAGAAGAGTGGAAAAAGGTTCTAACGCCGGTACAGTTTGATATCCTGCGGAAGAAGGGGACTGAGCGTGCCTTTACGGGTGAGTACGATAAACTTAATGAAAAGGGTACCTATCGGTGCGCCGGCTGCGGCACTGACCTTTTTAATTCAGAAGATAAATTCAATTCAGGGACCGGGTGGCCCAGTTTTACACGACCCGTGGCTCCTGAAAATGTAACAGAGAAGTCTGACCGGTCTCTCTTTACGGAGCGTACTGAAATTCTCTGTCCGGTCTGCGGGGGGCACCTGGGGCATGTCTTTGATGACGGTCCGGCGCCGACGGGCAAACGGTACTGTATGAATTCAGGGGCCCTGGAGTTTAAAAAGAAATGAAGGCGCGAAAGCGCTTTCGCGCCTTCAATTGCTCCTTCAAGTGCGCCTTCAGAGAGAAGACTTGACACGTTATACGCCGTCTGCTATTCTCATGCTTAAAAACAGCAGGGGGCGATGATATGAATTTTTCACATCCCGTACCGGTACTCCTTATATGTCTTGGTGTCATTTTTATCCTTCGGCAGGTTGCTTCTTTTTTTCGTTTCAGGTTTCTTCGCCTTATTGCAACTCCCCTGGTGACATGGCTCATCTGCGGCATCGCCCTGGTCGGGTTGATTCGGGGCGGCGGTACCGGCTGGCTGATTATGGCGGGCCTGGGGCTTTCTGTGATTGCTGATTCAGTTTTAATGATACGGGGAGTGGATCTTTTTACCCACGGGCTTATTTTTTTTCTCGGTACTCATATATTTTACAACATCGCTTTTGCCGTCGGGTATTCCTTTGTCTGGTGGGATTTCCTCTCTGCCGGTCTGCTTCTCGCGCTGATGATCTTTCTTCTCGTCATGTTTCACCGCGGTGGAAAACTGGGGGACATGCTTGTGCCGGTTATTGTTTATATTCTGGCTCTTTCATTGATTGTGTTTTTCTCCGTGAATGGTGTGGTTAATTACGGGGGTACGGCGCATATTCTTGCCATGTGCGGGGCCATTCTTTTTTATATCTCTGACGCGATTCTCGGGTGGGGACAGTTCGTGAAGTATTTCAGGCTGAGCAACTTTTTTGTCTGGACTTTTTACGCCCCGGGACAGCTGCTCATCGCCCTGTCACTGCTGAAGTAAAGGGGCATCATAAAAAAAGTAATTGCCATCACAGGTTGATGGTTGAAAATTCTGACCATGAACAGTTTTTATTTAAAAGCTGCTGTTGGGGCAGCCGGTGCTGTGGCCGCATTTTTTTACTTCAGGTTTTCTTCTATCCGATGGCGGGCTCTCATTGAGCTCTCCTTCCAGTATCATCGTCACCATTTGATCCTTCTTCAGCAGGATCATATGATCAATCAGCGGAGCCGTGAAATGGCCACGGGCATGCTCTGGGTTATGGATAAGCAGCTTCCCCGTGATGAATTAGAAGGCAAAGTTAATCTCCGGGGGTTGTTTCGCTCGATGATGGTGGGGGGGACTTCTCTGCAGCTTCTCGGGGATACCTATTTCCAGATTTACCGGTACCGCTATGAGATTGATAAGCGGATTCCCCGGCTCCTGGTTACTGTTTCAAGTCTTCTCTACCGGGTTTTTTTTGTTCATTCTATTGTGATGCCCCTTGCACTGCTGCAATGGGATCTGAAGCTCCTGGCGGCTCATCTCCCTTTTTTTAAGGGCGGTCCGGTGTGTCTCTACCGGGATCTCTATGCTGATTACCGCCGGCGATGCTAAATAAAACGCGGCAATGCGCATTGTCGCTTTTTATTGAGCATCTTCGCTTTTGAAGGCTTGTGCCGGGGCCATTATTTTCCAGAACAGTTCAAAGAAATCTGAAATTCTTTCAGCCAGCTTCCATTGCATGCCGTGGTAGTACCATGAATGAATGTGTCGATAACAGAACATGAAGTAGAGGTCAGCGATGTGCCGGTTGTCCACCGAGGTGTCACAGTCGCCCCTTTTCCGGGCCCTGGTCATAACTTCAGCCATGAAATAC
>CAZPEK010000234.1:4198-6514 GCA_964585555.1 uncultured Leptospirales bacterium
GGTACGAGTCTTCTTCCATCCAGGTGCGCATCGGTACAGTGATAAAGGAAGTGATGGCGACCCCGGGATTTTTATCATAGAAGTCCATGGTAACATAAAAAACCTTGCGGAAGATTTCCCGGGTGTTCTCCATGCCCGCAACGTGTTCACGGACCAGTCGGCCTATCTCGCTTATCTTTTCGTTAAGGATGGAAAAGAGGAGTTCTTCCTTTGAGGAAAAGTATTTATAAATCGTTCCGGAGCTGACACCGGTACGCTTTGAAATTTCCCGAATGTTTACCCGGTGAAAGTCATGTTCTGAAAAAAGTTCAAGGACCACCGGAAAGAGACGGTCCTTTATTTTTTGTGGTACTTCAATTTTTGCCACAGCGAATTATTCCTTTTTATTCGGCGTCCCAGGCCCCTTCGCTTCGGAGCCTTTCGATTATCGGTTCTGCCAGTTTCTTCAGGGCAATCTTATCGACCTTGGTGCTCCGTGTCAAAGGGAAGTCTTTTCCTGTCGGCCAGATCTCCACGTGCTGAGGGCGCTTGTATGAGGCGATGCCTTCACAGTGGCGCATAACTTCCTCTGCCGAGAGAGATGAGTTCTGTTCAGGTTTCACAAAGGCGAAGATACCGTCATCGAAGAGTTTATGTTTCATGCCGATAACCTCTACCATCTCCACACCTTTAAGACCGGCGATATGATCTTCTACTTCTCCGGGAAAAACCTTGAAGCCCTTCTGCTTGATCATGAAGGTCTGGCGTCCCGCCAGGTAGAGGGCCCGGTATGATCCCATGTCTTTGAAGTATCCGATGTCACCGGTATAGAGAATACCTTCCTTTGAAATAGTTTGAGCGGTTGTCTCAGGCTGTCGGTAGTAACCGAGAAATACAATAGGCGGATGATAGCATATTTCTCCAGTCTCGCCGTCAGGAAGCTCTTCTCCCGCCGTGCCGTCATTGTTCATCGGTTTGCGGATAGTGACCTTTGCAAGGTCGTCAAAGCTCCGCCCTACCTGGCCGGCCATTTCTTCGAAACTGATACCCGGAGGCGTGAAGGTAGCGAACCCGGCGTTTTCTGTCATGCCGATGCCGGTACCGATATTGGGGGCCATTGCAGAGAGTTTTTTTAAGAATTCAACGTCAACCGATGAACCGGCATAGGCGGCGAACTCCAGGCTCGAAAGGTCATACTTCCCGTAGTCGGGATGGGCCCACATCATGCGAAACTGGGTGGGTATTTGCCCGAGAACTGTTATTCTATGCTTTTCAATCGCCTCGAGGCTCAGTGCCACATCGAAAATTCGAAGGAGCACCGCGGTTCCTCCCATAAACAGGGTGGTCATCAGGGTCTCGGTGACGCACCCGACGTGGCTTGGGGGAAGGTTGATCAGTATACGGCCCTTTTTCATGTCGGCACCCCGGGCAAGAACCTGGTTCTGTACTATAATGTTTTCATGGCAGAGGAGGGCAGGTTTCGGCTCGCCGGTGGTTCCTGTTGTGTAGATGATCAGGGCGGGGGTCCGGGGCTCAATGCTTTGATATACTTTTTTCAGAGAGCCGGTAAAGATGTCCTTCAGCTTCAGCATGATAAGACGCCCCCTGCTCATCATCGCCATGATGCCCAGAGCCCCTTCTATAATATCTCCAGGCTGTGGATCGGGAGTAAACTGGATCAGGTGTTCAACTGATGAACAGCTGTCCCTGACCGCCTCGCCGGCGGTTCTAAAGTCCCGGACCGGGGTATGGCCCAGAAAGAAAAAAGCCTTTGCCTGAATTTTTTCTATGTCCCGCACCACTTCGTCATCCTGAAGACGAACGTCCAGGGGTGCAATAATGGCGCCGATTTTAAAGCAGGCGTACATTAAAAAGATATGTTCAGGCAATAAAACCAGGAGGGTGGCAACCGTGTCGCCTTTGCGGATTCCCATATCAAGAAGTTTCAGGGCGAAGAAGTCGACCAGGGAGGTAAACTTTTTGTAGGTAAAGGACCTGTCGTCTTCATGCTGAATGAGCGCCAGGGCATCAGGTGTCTCTGAAGCCCACTTTTCAATATACGAGTTTACCAGGGGAAGACGGGTGACTTCCTTCTCGAATTCTTTTTTTTTGCTCATGATTCCTCCTTTACGTGCCGGATATTTCCGCGAAGCCTCTGCTCAGAGCCGCCTCGCCTTTTGCATTTAATACATCAAAAAATATATTTTCATCGGGGGAAGTTTTCATGCGGCGCACCTGGATTTCTGTTCCCGGAAGCACCATGCCGGTGAATCTGCAGTAGAGCCTTTTCAGACGGCCTGGATCACCTTCAGCTTCCCGGTTGATGATTTCCCGAAC
>CAZPEK010000235.1:0-6472 GCA_964585555.1 uncultured Leptospirales bacterium
TTTATACTGAATAAGCACCCATCGGCCGGGGGGGGGAAAGACGCCGATTCTCCGATGATTCTTCGATTCTGCTTGACCTTCTTTAACCGTATGAGTACTTTAAGTATTCATGGGGGGCCCCAAAAGAGGGCACCCCGATTTAAGAATGCATAGATATATATCAGCTCTACGGGCCCCCGGCTCAAGGAGTCTGGCACGTATACCTGCGCAGCACCTTTCCCACACCAGACCGTCGTTAACAAGCTCACAAACCCCCTCCGGGGGTGGCCGACATTAAGCAGTGGAACGAGACAAATTTCTATCGGCCGGGGGCACACAGCCTCAGATACATCAACAATACCAGAACCGGGAGCAGATTATGCCTGAAGCAGAAGGAAAAAGCTTTACCTTTGAAGATTACACATCAATCCGCGAAGACTTTCTTGAGACCATAGACTACGAGGGTTCTCCCCAGGAGATAACCTATGAGACAGAGGAATTCAGCGCCGTCTGTCCCTTTTCAGGACTTCCTGATATTGCCTATGTCAGAATGCTCTATGTACCTGATTCAAAAATTGTTGAACTGAAATCCCTGAAGTATTACTTTACTTCCTTTCGCAATGTGGGAATATACCAGGAAGCAGCGACAGACCGAATATACCGGGACCTGTGGAGTATTCTTACCCCCCGGTTCCTTGAAATTGAAACCGTCTACAACATCAGGGGAGGCATACTTTCAACGTGCCTTTTAAATTCTGATACGATTAAAAAGTATCCCCGAGAGAAGGGCTGACTTCCAACAAAAAATATGTAAAAGATCCCAGGAAAGGAAGAAATAGCGCCTTAAAAGAGTTATGCAAATTGCCGGAAAAAAGAAGAATTTTTTTCTTGCAATTATTACTGCTTTTTTATTTTTACTTCTTCATAGCATAAAAAGATCATAGTTTCATTATATACAGGCAGGAAAAAAAGAAAATATGCGTCATCTCATCATATCAGTTATTTTACTCATACTCTGTACCGGCTGTTCATCCACGCCGGAGAAAAGCACCAAAGCTCCCTTTGAACATTTTCTCATAGCCTTTGAACAGGATGGAACAATTCTCCCCATTGAGAATCACCAGGTCAATCTCCGCAGGGCTCCCTTTGTAATACTGGTTTACTTTACCGCCCCTGACAGCCTTTATGTTCACGCCAGCACCGAACGGAAAACCTTTGATCTCGCTGCAGGCGGTTCTCCGGTCTCTGAGCTTCCCGGTTTTAAAGCAGAAGAAATACAGGAAAATCTCTTTAACAGTGAAAAGACTCTTCATCTTTCAGAAACCGCTCCATCTTTCTGGAAATATACCAGCGAAACTGAACATAATTTCACAGAAATTAAAAATGAAACCAACGTTATTGTCTGCCGCCGCACCATCAGCTCAATGACAGACCACGGCCGTGGAGACATGGTAACCCCCCTGGAAAAAATTGCCCCTGGAACAGTTTTTTTATCAATGATTAAAATGGAATGGAACGAAGATTATAGTAAAAGGATAGAAAAAAAACGTCAGTACTTCATCCTCTCCTTCAATCAGTAAGTTCAAAGAGTTTTTACCAACAGGGGGCCACGATGGCTGCAGAAGAAATTCTCATCGCGTATGACAGCATGAAAAGTCAGATGGATAAGGAAGTTAATGCATTCCTTTCCGAGAGTCCAGGCATGGAAGAATTTCCCCTGCCCCAGATCTCCTTCGAAAAAGGGGCGACACAGATCTCATTTCCCGTACCGCCCCTCACCGATTCGCTTCTCTTTGACTGCCTCCAGGTTGCCAAAAAACATATCGACAACCTGCGGATAACTTCCTTTGACGATGGTCACTACGCCTTCCAGGCCCTCAACAGGAACATGTTCAAAACTGAGAACATGCTTGATAATTTAAAAATCGAATTCTTTTCTCTCGTCTCATCACGCCTTGAGATATCAAAGAAGGGCAACCTGAACCAGGAAGA
Organism: uncultured Leptospirales bacterium; assembly: GCA_964585555.1. Classification (GTDB taxonomy): domain Bacteria; phylum Spirochaetota; class UBA4802; order UBA4802; family UBA5550; genus CAZHNW01. The sequence goes on from CAZPEK010000235.1 coordinate 1,972, forward strand.
AGTCAATACGGCCATTGAGATATACCGCTGCTGCTATTCCACCCTGCAGGAAGACCCCCTTCTCCGTCTCAAAAAACTCGGGGCCACTGTCATGACCGATAACGCCTCCCTGAGCTGGGACTACATTGCGGGCTACGAAGAGGTGAAGCGTAACATCCGGGAATCAATCATTCTTCCCCTTCAGAATCCCGATGTCTATGATAAAATAGCCGCAATGACCCGGAGGGTTTTCGAATCGAACCGCCCCCGGGCCATACTCTTTGAAGGGGGTCCCGGGGTGGGGAAAACCACCGTGGCGCGTATTATTGCCGGTGAGGCAAATGCTCCCCTGGTCTATGTACCGATAGAGTCTATCATGTCAAAATGGTACGGCCAGTCTGCCCAGAACCTGTCGCAGATTTTCGAAGCCTGTGATGAAATGGGAGGGGCGATAATATTTCTTGACGAGATAGATTCTCTGGCAGGTTCCCGTGATCAGAACATGTTCGAAGCAACGCGGCGCCTTCTCTCAGTGCTCCTGCGAAAACTCGACGGCATAGACGCGGCGGAAAACACCATCACCATCGGGGCAACAAACCGTAAAAACGACCTGGACCACGCACTGATCAGCCGCTTTGACCAGTCAATACACTTCCCCCTTCCCAATGCTGCTGAGCGTTCGGCTATTTTCAGCAACTATGCCCAGCACCTGGGAGAAGAAGATCTGAAGGATATGGGAGAGCGGAGCGAGGGCCTTTCGGGAAGAAACATCAAAGATATCTGTGAATTCGCGGAACGTCGCTGGGCACGAAAAATACTGATTCAGAAACTCGAACCTTCAGTCCCTCCGGGGGATTACTACAAACGAACAATTACTCTCTGGGTAAAGCAGGCGTAATGCCCTGAAGGCGTAAATGTGTTTGAAAACACGATTTTAAATTGAAGGCGCGAAAGCGTTTTCGCGCCTTCAATTTAAAATCGCGCCTTCAATTTAAAATCTTTCCCGCCTTCAATGGAAAAATCATGTACGCCTTCTACAACGACTCCTTAACCGCTTCCTTAGCCGCTGCCTTGCCTTTTTCCTTCAGTGCATCTATTTTCAGATTTTCTTTTTTCTTTTCGAGATGATTCATAATCTCTTTGCTGTTGGTGGGAATTTTCTCACCATTGTAGACCATGTATCCCACATACCCGGTCATTATTAGTATCGCCACGAGAAAAAGTTTAAAAAGCTTCTTTATAATTGTCACAACAATCATAATTATAATTAAAAGTGCTATTATCAGATATACCGTATTATTAGTAATTAACTCATACAGATTTTCCATCACCGGGCTCTCCGTTTGTTGAATTTAATTTTATTTCTTCCAAAAGATAAATAAAGTCAATTAATAATCCAAAAATATAAATAAAAAATTTCACCAGAGTTAATGAATTTCAAAAAGCATAATATATGGCGTGATCAATTATTTTGTTGATTTTTTGCCCCGTTACGGGTTATCATGATAGTGTGGGATTATTTCCCTAATAGATAGAAAAAGAAAGGATATCATTTTGAAACACAGTATAGCCAGCAGCCTTTGCAGATTCCGTATAGAAGACGAAGAACGACTCTCTGACTCCCTGGTAAAAAGGGAAATCGCCCAGGCCTTTAACGAACAGCGCTGTTTTGAATTTTACCCGGACCGGGAGATTGTTACCAGGGTCCGTGCCGGTGATCCGGTTGAAATTTTCAGAGAACGATTTCTTGACACCCTGGGGTCAATGTTTAACACAATTGCCGATGGCAACCAGACTGTCCAGAATCGTTTTTCTCAGGATATCCGACTCTCAGCACGGCTTATATCCGCCATGGGTTTTTTCTACCGTGCCGCTGCTGAAGAAGAATACACAACCCTTCTTGACCGCCGTATTGTTATCATAAAAGAACGCCCCGGAAGTCCCACACTGTTTCATATTTCAAATGAATCAACAGTTATCGCCCATGTCGGCCAGGGACCTCCCTGGACTGAAATAAGTACCGTATATCTTGGCCTGAACACCTTCTCGACCCTTATCACCGAAAAGAAAAAGGGGAAAAGTCGTCTTTTCGAAGCCTTTAAAATGCTCCTCATGGTTGAAGAACGGGCCATTGAAACCGGTTTCGCCCATTCTGCAGTCCATCCGCCAAAGGTATCCCTGGCCCTCATGGACCTTGTCGATCAGGTCATCATCAATGTCCGCCAGGATGAAATAGAAGAAGTTGAACCTGCAGAAATCAAACCGGTCAAAAAATTCACCGATGCCAACCGACGCGCCATTCTGAAAGATCTCGATGCACGGGTTGATGGCGATGAACTGAATTTTGACTATGATAAAAACCTTAAGGCAATCCGGTCCATTGAACGCTATGCCCGCCGTTACAAAAAAGCCGGAGATTATGAATCCCTTAATGAGGTCACCCGCCTTCTCGTTGCAGCCTCAGGCCATGATATTCATGAAATCAGAAACCGGGCAAACCTCCTTCTTGAAAGAATCCTTGCCCCCAAAGAATTTGACGCCCCCCTGGCAACCAGGTTCATCAATCTTACCATCGGCGATTCATATACCTTCTCCTTTAATCTTGACAAGTCCCAGGAATACCTTTTACGAATATATAACAACAGATCAAAAAATGAACTCTCCTGTGACCGTGACCTCAATCACGACGATGTCAAACTCAGATATAAAGAAGACGAAGACGCTTTTATCGGCCAGTATACTTTTCGAGAATACGGCCATTACGATTTTGCGGTTCTCCGTAAAAAAATTAAAAATACCGAATGGGTGAATGAAGCGGGCTGCAACGGCAGGGTAAATGTTATCCCCGATGTCCGGGGAGAAATAATGCTCGAAATATTCACCGATATCCACGGCCACACCAAGGTCTACTGGAAAAATGGAGACGGCCATCCCGGGCTTCTTTATAATGAAAACGGTGAAGTTATCCGTCTCGGCAACCTGGCGGATATTACGGTTCACCTGGAAGACATCAGGCAACGCTATTTTATTACTTCGATTTATCTTCTGGGCACCCAGAAGCGCGGTTCCAACCGTGATGACTGGGCCCCTGAAGCGAGTTCTCCTTCTCCCTTTTCTCCCATGAGCCTGATAGACATGGAACCGAGTCTCGGGGGCGAACAGGAACTCAAAAAGCTGGTTGCCCGGGCCCACGAACTTGACATTCGAATTATCATTGACATCATTCCCCATATTAACAGAACAAGCGACCACCTTCCCGATAAATATATTGTAAAAACCTATGACGAAAGGGGCAACCTGGTCTTTCGCTCTTCAACTGATGGACGCTACGGCTCATGGAATGACGGTAAACTTCCCAACTACCGTCTCTTTGCTATCTGGCAGTGGCTCGCTGATTCAATCAAAACACTTATTGATGAATTTGATATTGACGGAATTCGCTTTGACTCAGCCCACGCGGTTCCTATCATGATGAAGAAAAACAACTTCCCCTACATTTATGATAAAAAGCGTCCTGTTGATGAAATGGTCGAGGGATCAATCATTGTCAATGACCGGGAAAATGACCACCTGATGACAACGGGGTATTACGACTCATCCTGCCGTGACCAGATTGCCGTCCCCCTTCACTACTTTCTCATGCTCAACATTGAAAGAAAGCTGAGGGAGAAAAAGAAAAATTACTTTCTCCATATCGCAGAATGTTTCTGGGGCCACGAACGGTTCCTTACCCGTACCGGTCTCATTCCCTATAACTCCTCACTCTTTAAAATATGCGAAAACATCGTCCATGGGAAAAGTGATGTTCGGGAAATTTACCACCTTTTTGATCATTACTATCCAACGGTACTCCCTGAGGGAACCGAACTCCTCGGAATCCTCGGGAACCATGATGAACGGCGGGCGCTTAACACCTTCGGGCATCGGGGACTTCGCGCTTCAGTAGCCATCACCTCTTTCATGAGCAACATCATAATGGATTATGAAGGAAGTGCAGAGGGAGAAAGCTGGAAGGTATACCTTGACAACATCTATGTCAACTGGAACCAGTTTGAATACGCGGCCAATCGAAGCGTTGACCCCTTTTACCAGGAGTGGTATCGCTTTCACAGAAACACCCGGGGAAAAGGCTATCTCATCTGGGCCAACAACAACATGGTTGCCGCGGCAATGAAATTTACCGCTGAAACAATCTGGATCGGTGCTTTCAACTTTGCCGAAGCGAGCCAGGGAGTTTCTCTTCAGTTTGACAACCCGAAACTGCCGATACCTGACAACGAATATTACCGCCTCTCGGATATTATTTTTTCCGACACTACAAAAATTTATTCTTATTATAAAGGAAGTGAACTCAAGATTTCCCGCCTCAACACCACGGTCTCATACACTGACCGGGTCAAGCTCTTTAAACTTGATATCATCAGCCGTGAAGACAACTACAAGGAACTCTTAAAAGATTCATTTGAACGACTTATCGATGTGTCTGATGTTGAGCATATCGATCAAAATTTCTGTTTCCAGG
>CAZPEK010000236.1:0-6460 GCA_964585555.1 uncultured Leptospirales bacterium
GGAACAAAAAACAATGCTGAACGTTAACAAAGACCGGCTGATTAAAAGCTTTATCGATATGGCAAAAATTTCCTCTCCCTCATGGCACGAAGAACGCATGATGAACTACATAATCAAGGGCCTGACAAAACTCGGGGCTGAAATTACAAAATATCCCTGCAACAGTTCCTATAATCTTTTAGCCCGGATACCGGGGACTCTCGATAAAAAGCCCCTTCTGCTTTCAGCTCACATGGACACAGTGGTTCCCTGCGAAAAGGTCATCCCCATTGAGACCGACCGGCGCATAACTTCCGACGGCACCTCAATACTCGGGGCCGACGACAAATCAGCCATTGCCATGTTTATCGAGGCCCTTGAGGTGCTGAAAGAAACCAAAACCGACCATGGCCCCATCGAAGTGCTCATTTCCTGCGCCGAAGAGCTGGGGCTTCTGGGCATAAAACAGTTCGATATGTCAGTACTCAAGTCCCGCATCGCCTTTGTTTTTGACAGTGGAGGAAGTGTAGGCAAAATAATCATGAAGGCGCCCTACCATTCATCCATGGAGCTCTTTGTAAAAGGAAAAGCGGCCCACGCGGGCATGGAACCTGAAAACGGTATCAGCGCCATACAGGTTCTCGCTAAAATTATTGCCCGATTACCTGACGGAAGAATCGACAAAGAGACAACCACAAATGTGGGAATCATTTCCGGGGGAAAGGCAACAAATATTGTGGCACCTGAAGCGTACTGCAAACTCGAAGTCCGCTCAATCAACAAAGATAAACTGAAAAAACTGGAAACTCAAATTCGCACCACTACCCGTGAAGTGGCCGAAACAAATAATGCGAAGGTGACCATTAAACGAAACCTTGAGTATCCTGGCTTTACCCTGAAAGAAAATGACCGAATTGTCCGCGTTACCCGGAAAGCCCTTGAATCGATTGGCCTGCAGCCCTCACTTGAGATTTCCGGCGGGGGGAGCGATACCAATATCTTTAACCGATCAGGGATAAAGGCAATAAACCTCTCATGCGGCATGCAGAAAGTACATACCACTGATGAATATATCACCAAAAAAGACCTTATCGATGGAGCGCGTCTCACCCTGGCAATTATTAACGGAGTATAAGGGGCCTGCTGAAAACTAAATTTCAAGCTCCCCGCTGCAAAAACCCCTTTTTCCATTTTGAAATATATGGAAAAGGCAGTTTTTAAAGGTGCCCCTCAATTATTTAATAAGAAATTCAGCGACAAAATATGCCCCTGCAAGAAGAGTAAAAGGCATACTGAGAAAATAAAAAGCCAGTTCGCCCTTTGTAACGACAGGCCCGTCATATACTTTTTTCCCGAAATAATTTATGTGATAATTATTCGGATCCTTTGTCCGAAAGACAATCTTAAAGGCAATACGTATTTTTATCACCACAAGGGCGACAAAAACAAAACCGCTTTCAAGCATTAAGATCAGGTCAATGTTCAACTTACCGATAACGCCGGGATTATTAAAAGCAATAATGGTCATTACCATGGCGCAGGCAATATTAGTGAAAGTGGTAACAATGAAACCCTTGAAGTGAGCTTCAGACTTTGAGGAAATGTAACCGACCATATAGCGGATATGGAGAGCTATGGAAAACTCCAGAAGAAAAATAAGGGAGAGAACAAAAATTTCTTTCATGGCTTTATACAGCTAATCCCGCCAGTTCTGAAAAAGCGGGATTAATTCTCCTGAGGCGCTGAACAGCAAAAAAACCCGGGTTGTCAATCACCGACCGGTACAAATTTCTTCGCTTCAGCTATAAGTTTTCCGGTAACACTAATAATATATTTATCTCTGCTGCCGTTGCAGTATACGCCAAAATTAATAACGGGGCTTACGCGGGCCACTCCCTGATTACGATACTTCACCTCGAAAACCAGGTCAGCTCCCCGGTTGCTGGTAGAAAAGAAAAAACTGATTCGGGGAAAACGCTCATCGTCAGGATCGAGCATAAAAACCCGGTAACCGTTTTTCCAGCGGCGTATCCGGTCAGCGTCCTGTTCAAGCACCTTGATATAAGGAATACCTTCTTTATTGGGGGAAAGCTCCCCCTGGGTACCATTCAGTATCTCTTCTTTTAGTTTTTTAAATTTTTCCCCGGGATAATCTTTACCGGGATTTGGCGAATAGCGATAAATTTTTCTATCTACAAAATACCGGACAACAGTATCAACCTTTCCATCGGAATTTTTATCTTTTATCAGCACTATTTCCCGGGCACCGCTGTTAAAATTTCCGATTACTATATTGGTTTCCCGGTCAATAGCCTGCAGCAGTGCATAGTTCTCATTGGTAGCAGGTACCGGTAGATTTCTTAAATCGCTTATTTTAACCGGTATTTTCGGAATATACTGGCCCTGCTTGACATTTGATTGAACAGGACTCCTGGTCCCCCGGCTCCATGCAGAAACAATGAACAGGAGAGACAATATAACAATTACTGAAATTTGAAGCAGCTTCTTCAAAACATCCTCTCTGAAATATTTTAATAGTTATAACCATCAGTTTACCTGCATCGATTCATCAATTATTATCGATGCCAGGAACATAGAATAAAAAATATCTGCAAAATAATCAAGTCAGTTTTACATTAAAACAGCAAAATAACAGCAAAATTCCCCGATCCGGTCAGGGCCTATCGCTGCTGACCGGTCTCAGGATCAAGTTCAATAACACCTGCAGGAGTATGAACCATGAGCTTATTCTCTTTATATTCAACTTTTCCTTTATTTTTAATATTTTTACGCCACTTGACCGGCCCGTCTATCTGGGCGCAAAACACATAATCCCCTGAAGCGATATAGACAAATTCACCTTTTGCTACAGGCTTATCAATGACAGGTCCTTCCCACTGTACCTTACCGCTTTTGATAAAATAAATTTCATACCTGGTGATAAGAAGCCTTCCATCAGGCTTTGGTTCATTTTTTTCCTTTTTGATGACCCTGATAATTTTTTTAATCACCACGGGAGGTTTCGGCTTAATATCAATCATTTCTTTCTTGTCTTTCTGGAAATCTGTGGCCTTAAATTTTTCTATCGCCTTCTTCGGCACCGCAATTTCATGGGTACTCTTTTCTATAGCCGCGACAATTGCGGTTTCGCCCTCTGCGCCACCCTGGGTTTTTATAATCCTGTCAATTTTTTCTTCAGCCTTTTCAACTTCCTTTTTCGTGATTACCACTTTCTTCTCTTCGCCAAGTACCGGTGCCACCTCAAGAACCCTGTCGACACTGTTTTCAAATTGCCTGACCCTTCGGGCGACCCTGACCTTTCCATTGAAAACCTTTATTCTTGTCGTCTTTACAGCATCTGTTTCTACGGTAAACTGGGTTCCCCTCACGCCGGCAACAGCAGTCGGTGTTTTTACAATAAACCTCTCTGATTTCAAAAGTTTCTTTGGTTTACAGAGCATTTTTCCCATAGAGAGACCAAGAGTAGTATCTTCTGCATTCCCGGTACGAATCAGCTTGGTCATGGTGACCTTCGATTTGGCCTTAATCCTGATTATTGAACCGCCGATCCGAACATCACAAAAAGATGCAGCCCCTGTTTTAATAACATCCATCTCTTTTACGATATCGCCTATTCCCGCGGGCTGATTGTTCATAGTCACATCACCCAGAAGAAAACTGATCATTGCATATTCATCGACCTCTTCTTTCAGACAACCGATTGATATAGAAAGAATAATAATAACAGCTATGGCACCTGTACGTTTCACGATATGCCTCCTTGTTCAAAACAATCCCTTGAGAGCGACCCGGTAATGGAGTCGTACTGCAGGTCTCTATATACATTACCATAAAAACCTGACTCTAATGTTATTAATAATTTTAAAAAAACCAAAAAAGCAACAATTTTTCAGTAGTTATTCCTCAACATACATTTTAAAGTAGGCTCAGAACGCATGGAAAATACTTTCAGTTGACTTCACCCATGCTTCCAGTGCAGGAATTCAGGTATTAAAGGTTAAAAAGTCATAATTCATGAATATTTCAATAGAAACGGTTCTTACATCGGTCGTAATCGGCGATGCCCTGGGAGCTCCCCTTTCGGGTTTAAGTAGAGGTCACATACACAACCACTTTCCCGGCATCAGCAGCTATGTTGACCCGGAACCAGCCTTAAAGGGAAAACTGGAAAAATGGACCATGCCGGGTCTTTACACCTCCATTGGGCAGCTTTCCATCATAACCGGTCTCATGGCCACAAGAAAGGGACTTCCTTTAACTTCCTTTCAAAAAATTATCTCTGAGACCCCGGGCAACGACCAGGGCATTTTCAGAAATCCTGACATTACCGAGAGATCACTCTTTCTCCAGGGGCATCACCCCCTCCACGGATATCCGAGCAGCCGAATTATTATCCCCCCGGCGATTACCGCCTTTAAGATAAAAAATGCCGCCTCGCTCTTTCAGAATGTACTTGAAAACACGGCAATGAGCACAGAAAATCCCTGCAACATTGCCGGGGCCCTGATACTGGCTGAAACGCTCAGAGAGGCCCTCGGTGAGCCCCTTTCAAAGAAAACAGACCTGATCCCCCGCACCCTGGATATCATCGATACCGTTACCCGACAGGCCCGGGAGAATTCGGGTAAAATATTCGACCTGAAACTTAATCCAGATTATCTCGAAGGGGCCCTTGAGGCTTACAAAAACACATGCACAGCCCTTATTGCACCGGGAACCCTTGAAGAAAAAGAAGAGATTATTTGCAGGGAAGTTAACGCGACACTCCGCACACCGGTAAAAAGGGCCACAGTAAACCACCCCCTGGCAATACTTCCCATGGGCCTCTTCCTTGCCTCAAGACTTGACAGGCAGCCTCAATCCCTGTTATTTGAGGCTGTTTCTCTGGGAGGAGAGGCCTCTGCCCTCGGGGCGATTACCGGTTTTTTCGCCGCCCTCTGTGGAGAAACCGAGCATCTTACTGATACCCTGACAGATAATCTGGTCAACAAAAAGCGTATTATGTCGCTCAACGACCCCCTTAAAAATGAAAAAGGAAGTTTTGATGTCCTTCAGGACTTCATCAGGGGAGAAGCGGGCTTAACAGCAAAATACATCCAGGAAAGAGATGCACGGTTAAAACATCAGAAAAAACATCGAGTCGACAAACCACATAAAAAGAAACCGCCACGGTCAAAAGAGGAACAACTTTCCCGCCATATAGTGGAAAGCTGGACAAAAATAGACCAGGCACGATGGAGAAAGGAGCAAAGAAAAAAAGAAACCGAATAAATACCCTTTATAAGGCTTCCAGGTGCATCATGAGCAATAAAATATTTGACAAATTGATATAAAAAATGTAAATATTTAAGTGAGGTAAAAAATCGGAGAGGATGCCGTCATTACCATTTTAAAGCGTCGTATCTCATGGAGGAACGCAAAATGACCCGAAAAATATTAAGGACAACAGTTCTTTTGAGCACCCTTATTATAATCTTTCAGTTTACTGAAGCCAACTCAAAGAACATTCCCTTCAAGGTAATAAAACTTGAAAAGGTTTCCCGATACAGTGAAGACCGGATAGCCTATCAGCATATTGAAAAAACCGTATCCCAGGGTATAGACAATTCAATAACCTGTCTGCTCATTGTAAAAGACAAGAAAATGTATCTTTTCAAGGATGGTCACGACAGCACACAAGATGTACGCACTCAGCGCCTTATCCTTGAGATGGAAAACCGTCTTATCCCTGACTTGTGGAAAAATAAAATAGACAATAAGCCAGACTTTGTCAGAATCACTGATAGGCGGGTGGAAGTGCTTAAAAACCAGACCCAGGAATCCGTCACGAACAGTTTTGGTGATTTCTATACTAATGTCAGAGAAAAATTCATAAAAAAACATGTAAATATTTTCAAAACCCTGATGATAAACCGGGCTGGCTCAGGTCTCTATGTCACCAGAAGGCCGCTGCCTAAAAAAGTCTACGATAACGGCCCGACCAAGTATTATACTTCCGCAACCGGCAAAACCATTGATGAAGTCATCTATTTTGCCGAGGATGCTGACGGAGATAATGTAACTGAGACCTTTACCGTCAATATTCCCGATGGATTCCACTGGGGTTTTAAGTCAGGAGCCAATATTGTTTTTATTTACAACAACAGCCAGGAAGACATGAAAAAGCTCATTGGCAAGCTTTCCTACGAGGCGTATTACGGTTCTCCAGAAGAGGAAAAAATAATCAAGGAACAGTTCCCTGACAAAGATGACATCAATAATATGATTGATGATATCTACCGGGTAATAGACCCGAATTTTAAAAAAATTGAGCAAAACTCAAAATAGACCCGTAACGGAATCATACAAAAAAGGCCATCCCCCCGGGGATGGCCTTTTTTGTATGATATATTAAATACTCTCTCTGCTGTTATTTCATTTGTCTGAAAAGATGTACTTTTCTGAGATGCTTCTTCTGGGG
>CAZPEK010000237.1:0-6185 GCA_964585555.1 uncultured Leptospirales bacterium
ATTCTGGGGAATGAGGATTTGGTCCATTGAGCGCCACAACATTCTGATGTGGAGAAATATTTCCATCATTATGATCCCCTTTTTCTCACTGGACATAATTTATGTTTCTCTCAGCCAGCTTTTAAAAAAGAACCGGCGGGGAATGCTTATATTTTTCGGGATGCTCCCGATTATCCTTCTCGGTTTTCATGATGTCCTTGCCTTCCCCCTGGCAATTGTCGAGACCGGAACGCCACTATTTGTTTTTGGCATCCCGATCTTTCTGATTATTATTGCAATCTACCTGGTTAACCAGTTCATTACCAGCCTTAATCATGCCGAAGAGCTCAACCTTTCGTTGAAGCAGAGTCTTATTGAAAAGGAACGGCTCGTTCTCCTTGAACAGGAGCTGACTGTAGCCCGGGGGCTTCAACTCTCTTCAGTCCCAAAAGAACTTCCTTCCCCCTCATCTTTCGAAATAGATGTTATTTTCCGCCCCATGGAAAAAATAGGAGGCGATTTTTACAATTTCGCAGAAATAGATGACAATCATCTTGGAGTCCTTATTGCTGATGTATCGGGTCACGGCATACCTGCTGCCCTCATCGCAGCAATGGTCCAGGTCTCTTTCAACGTTCTTACGCACCTGGTTCTTGAGCCTGAAAGGCTAATGCATGAGATGAATAATATTCTCGAAAAACTGATAAAAGATCATTTCCTCACTGCAGGCTATCTCTATCTTGATAAATCCTCTGAATCCCTTACCTATGTACGGGCGGGTCATGAGCCTCTCATGGTTTACCGACGTTCATCTCATTCAATAGAAACAGTATTGCCAAAAGGGCGTGCCATTGGATTATCAAATGATTTCTTTGCAGAAGCCCAAAAGGTTTCTATTAAAAAAGGAGACAGGATAATACTATACACAGACTGCATCACCGAGACTTTCAATGAAAAAAAAATAATGTATGGGACAGAAAATTTCATTAACTTTATAAAGGAACACAGTGATTTGAACCCCAAAAAATTTTCACAAACCCTCCAGGAAGAACTGGAACAATGGAATAAAGATGGAAATCAGTTTAATGATGACCTGACGCTGATTGTGATAGATATTTTATAACATCAAATAATCTGATGCTCAATATTGTCAGGAGAGTATGTTCGCCCCCTGCAAAAAAAACTTATGGTTCAAGACAGACTTATAAATACTCCCAATTATTATTCATTTCCTTCCCTGGTTCTTTTAATTTTCTTAATAAACACCGGGACCAGGGAAAGCAGCCCAAGAAGAGCAAAGGCTGAGAGCATCTGCCATGAAATGATATCCCCCATGGAATTTATCGTACTCAACCGGGTTCCCGCATAGACAAAAACCAGAGACCCGGGGATAATACCGATTGCGGTTGTCCAGAAGAATGTAAAGAGTGAAATACCAGTTAAACCGGCCAGTAGATTTATAAGGAAAAATGGGAATACCGGAACAAGCCTCAGGGTGAGTAGATAATTTTTTCCATTTTGCTCAAGATCTCTGTTAAAAGAATTCATCCTGTCTCCATACCTTCCCTGAATCCAGTTGCCGATGATATAACGTGCCGCGAGAAAAGCAAGGACCGCGCCGGAAGTTGCCCCAAGGTTTACATACAGCACGCCTGTCATGCCGAAAAAAAAGCCGCAGGCAAGGCTGAGCACCGCCGAACCAGGGAGAGAAAAAGCGACAAAAATAATATAGACCACGATAAAGCCTGCAGCTGATGCCAGATAGTTATTATTAACATAATAAAGCATCTTTTCTTTATATAATTTTAAATTTTCGAATGTAATGTACGAATCGAGATTAAAAAATTTTACCAGAAAAATAACAACGACTATAATCGTTAGCAAAATTATTTTTTTATAATTGGCCTTCATTTTGTGCCTTTTATCTTTTTCAATATTTTTATCAAAAAACTGTTTTGAATCTTATCAACATAAGCATCCCGGGCAAGTTTTTTCACAATATCGGAATAAGCGGGATAGGCATGAATGACGTCATTTATTTTATAAAGTGGCATCTTCATCGCTTTTGCAAGATGCAGCTCCTGCATAATTTCTCCTGCCCTTTCTCCAAGGATATGAATTCCGACTATCCTGCCCCCTTTGACTGTTACAACCTTTGCAAGCCCTGATTCTGACCTGTCGGTTTTTCCCCGATCAATTTCTGAATATAACGCCTTGAATACCCGTACTTTTTTCCCCATTGCTGCCCGTGCTTCCCCTTCAGTGAGGCCGCTTCGCGCAAGCTCAGGATCGGAAAAGGTAATCCATGGAACATTATCATAATTTACTTTTTTGAATATCGGCAGTAAGGCGTTTGAGACAGCTATGATTGCCTGATAATTAGCCATGTGACTGAACTGATAGGGACCGGCAACATCCCCTGCGGCAAAAATATTTTTTGCGCTGGTCTGCATCCCCCCATTCACGGCTATTCCTTTTTTATCATACCCCACTCCCGCGTTTCCAAGATTAAGTCCTTCGAGATTTGGTTTCCTTCCTGCTGCAACAAAAAGTTCATTTGCAATGACACTTGAACTGACACCGCCCTTTGAATAATAAACTGTAATATCTTTATCACCCTCGACATTTTCCACAACTGCTCCGGTGATAATTTCAACCCCCTCTCCGGTGAGCTTTTCATGAAGAATTGCAGTGAGTTCATCATCTTCTCTGAAAAGTATATTGTCCGCCATTTCGATAACCGTAACTTTTGACCCAAGACGATTAAAGGCTGAAGCCATCTCAATGCCGATAGGACCTCCGCCAAGAACAGCAAGAGACCCGGGAATCTTTTCAAGATTAAAAAGAGTATCATTGGTAAGGAAGTTCACCGCATCAATACCCTTAACCGGGGGTACCATGGGACTCGAGCCTGTTGCTATGAGAAACTTTTTTCCTCTGACATTACTGCCATTAATCGAAACAGTGTGAGAGTCTACAAAAGATACTTCAGTATTTTCCATTGCACTGATGCCGAGAGCGTCAAAATGATCAGGCCTTTCGCCATTATATATATTCTCAACAATAGACCTGACACTTTCCAGAACCCTGTCCCTGTTGAGAACAGCCCCCTCAGGAAGAGAAAGACCGTACTTTTCCAGATCCCCTGCGATATGAGCTGCTTTTGCTGACTGAATAAGAGCCTTACTGGGTACACAGCCAGACCAGGTGCATTCTCCACCGAATTTACCCTTATCTACCAGTGCGGCTTTTTTGCCCAGTCCGGCTGCAACCATTGCCCCGGTAATGCCAGCCCCCCCGGCGCCGACAACTATTAAGTCATAATCATATTTCATCACTATCCTTCCTCATACCTGAAAGGTATTTTATAGTCTCTGAATCCTGATTTTCCCTGTTTTTATCAAAAAATTTTTCCCCATCTTCAAGGGTATCAATATCTTTCAGCTCTTTCAAAATTTTATACCTGTATCTTTCAGCATCCAGTCTGTCAGTTGTTTCACTTAGTACATTAGACGTACTCCAGGCAATATCCTCAAAAACAGCAGAGCACAGAACGCCCCTGTTCATCCCGATTAGATAATACCCCCCGTCCCCCGCCGGACCAATGACATAGTCATGCCGGGATAGAGAGTCAAAGGCTTCATTTAAAAGATCAGAAGTAATTTCAGGACAATCACTTCCGATGAGAATGGCCCTTGAGAATTCAAGGGAAAAAACCTTTCGAAAAGCATTAAGCATTTTTTCTCCAAGATCAGCTCCCTGCTGTAGAAAAGAATCATAGGCCGGTTGACCTGCTGGAATTCCTCCGGGCCGTGTAGAGTTGACTATTTTTACACTGGAAATCTTCCCTGCAGCAGTGTAAAGATCATTGAGCATGCAGTTATATATTTCAAAGGCCTGTTGATCACCCACAGATTGTGCAAGTCTCGTTTTGACTTCCCCTTTTTCTGGATATTTATAAAACAGTATAAGTATATTTTCTTTATCCATCATATATAATTCCTCTCAACAGCAGCCTGCACTACTGTTCACCTGCTTTTCTTCAGAGAAGCTATTCATTTATATTTTTTCTGTAATAATATCGAACCAACTGTTCAGGAGAGACTCCGAAAAGGTACAGAGCCTGGAGCATCCAGTTTTTAAAAATTGTCTCCAGCGGCCCTTCTTCTTCCCACTTTCTTGAAGATGTTTTCACTGATGATCGGAGAATAGTAATGGTGTCTTTTTTCCTTTTAATTCGTTTCATTAGATCAAGATCTTCCATTAAAGGAATTTCCTTATATCCTCCGATCTTTTCAAAATAGTCTTTTCGGATAAATATTGCCTGATCCCCATAGGGAATCCTGGTTAAACGGTGTTTCCATGAAGCCCACTTTCCGATTAAACGAAACAGCAGCCTTGAATTGTCGAGAGACAAATCAAAGGCTCCCGCGACAGAACTTGTGGAATTGAAAACATTTACTATATCCTCAAAGGCATGTTCTGGAAGAATCGTGTCACAATGAAGGAAAAGAAGAATATTTTTACCAGCGCGGGATGCCCCGATATTCATCTGGAGGGCCCGTCCTCTGGAAGAAGAAATTTTTACAACCTGCCTGTTGCGTATCGTCCCGATGGTATTCTTCCTTTTACTTCCATCTATAATTAATATTTCTACCGGGACTTCGGTTTGTCGTGACAGCAAATCTGCAACCGTAGAGTTGATATAACGCTCCTCATTGTAAACAGGTATAATTATTGAAATTCCCTGGTTGTTGCCTGCACGTTCCATATTGCTGCCCCTGCTGCATTATCACTGCAAGTGTACTATTGATTAGGAAATGATACAAGGGTTAGAAAGGAAAATAAGGAAGATTGTTAAAAAAGATTACATAAAATACATTCTTATGTCTGCAGCGGTCTGTTCCTCAATGAGGTTCCCGGGGAACATGTCCCCACCTGTTAATGGCATATTTCCCTGGTTCTCCGGTAAAGGGTATTGTCATCATTGCTGCAAATGAGAGATGCTCACGGTACTGAGAAAGTCCGATGATAATTTCTTTTTGCTTTTTGTATGATTCTGCACGGTAAGTGCCCATGAGACGATCCCACCAGGGCAGGTTGAATCCAAAATTACTGTTCGTCTCTCCAATCGCCACGGAATGATGGATCCTGTGCATATCCGGGGTAACAATTACTAAACGCAGTAGCGAATCAATTCTCGGGTTTATATATATATTACCGTGGTTAAACATGGCTGTTCCGTTAAGGGCTGTTTCAAAAATAATGACAACAACAACAGAAGGACCGAGGGCATAAATGACCGTAATTTTGATCAGCAGAGAAATCAGTATCTCAATGGGATGGAAACGAAGCCCTGTCGTGACATCAATGCCAAGGTCAGCGTGATGCACCATATGCAAACGCCAGAAAAGAGGAACCGCGTGAAACATCAAATGCTGTAAGTAAATAATAAAATCAAGAATAACAAATGAAATAACCGCTTCGAGGAAAGGATTCATGCTTAAAATATTGAATAACCCCCTGCCTGTTGCAGCCCCCTGCATGGCTACAGCAATCGGCACAACCGGTACCAGGAACCGTACTGCAGCTGAATTAAGAATTATTACGGTAATATTATTTAGCCATCGCTTTTTTCTGCCCAGGCTGTAATTTCGCCGGGGGAAAAAATATTCCCATAAAGCAACAATTGAAAAAATGCCGAAGAAAAAGGCAAGCCTGATTATTCTTTCGTCTTCTATCATCACCTCTCCGGCATCTGCGACCTTAAAGGCAGGTGCAGTTTAAAAATTTAGTGCGGAGGCCACTTTGTGCTGTTCCCTTCCGGGTAAATGGTAAAAACACGCTTCTTGAGAATTTTACAGTATCGTATTGCCGCCCAGGTTTCAGAGTCTTTTTCTTCTCTTTCCTGTTTCGGAACCGCAATAAGGGCCTCACAGCCATCAATTATTTTTCTGTTTCGCTCAAAATGGGGCTTGGTTTCCATTTCAATAAGACGTATCTTTTTCCCACCGGGATTAAAGTCTTCCTTTAGATCAAAGCCTGTACGCGCCGGTTCTTTTGAGGGATAATAGGATATTGTCTGAACAAGCCGGTTTTCTATAATAATCTCAACTGCGTCTTTATCTGCCCCGGGGCAGTTTCCTATGTGCAGATCAATATTCTCATAGGTCATTTTAAGCTTTCTCATAATTTTTAGATATGCA
>CAZPEK010000237.1:6238-6457 GCA_964585555.1 uncultured Leptospirales bacterium
GTCATACCGTTTAGTGTACCGGCAAAGGCGATTTTCATTACATGTAACTCCGTATATAAAACTATAATTTCATTGAAAAAGGAAGTTGAAGCATCAGGACCTCTTTGTCAAGCTTAATTGCTTAGAGTCGTTCTATGCCAGGATTAAGTTGATGGTATTCTTCCTGGACGTAGTACAAAATATCATTTCGAAAGTTTTTTAAATCTTCATACCGTGAGG
>CAZPEK010000238.1:0-3140 GCA_964585555.1 uncultured Leptospirales bacterium
GATGGAGTGATCCTGGTTGATCCCACGGAGAGTAAAAGGCTTCCGGTTACCCCGTGATGTTAAGGAGTTGTTAAAAAACTTGTAATATCCTGAAAAAGAGTAGACAATTTCCCCCCTTTTTTTATCACAAAAACCTCACGTTGAGGAGTAATACATGGAATCAGCCCGCTATCGCATAGAAATATTTCATACAAGTCACGACAACCGGGGAAAGGCTGTTCAGGAAAAGCTGAATGCCCTCGGGTTTTCTGTTGAAAACGCCTGCCTGACTGATAACTATCTCATCAATGCTGACATTGACGAGAACCAGTCTGTAGAGGTGGCTCACGCCCTTCTGCAGCCCGTTACCCAGGATTACCGGATAAATGAGCCCTGTGATCCCGGAGAGTTTACCCACGCCTTAGAGGTTGGCTTCCTTCCCGGTGTAACTGACAATGTTGCCCATACGGTCCGGGAATCAATTGAAGATATGTTAAAAATTGAGCTTGACCAGGAAAAGTCAGTCTTTTCTTCGGTGACCTACTTTTTCAAGCTTGGCAGCCCTGAGCAGCTTGATCAGATTGCCGCTGAACTCTATAATCCGGTTATTGAACGGATACATATACTGACGAGAGATCAGTACCAGGAACAGAAGGGAATGGGCAGCCGTCTCCCCATTGTCAGTATTCATGAGCGTGCCGAAGCCGACGAGGTGAACCTTAAGGTCTCAGAAGAAGAACTTTCCCGTATCGGAAAGGAAGGAATTGTTGATGCTGACGGCTCGCGCCGCGGACCCCTTGCCTTAGACATGCTGTCTATGAACGTGATAAAGGATTACTTTACTGAAAAGGAAAAACGTAATCCCACTGATATTGAGATGGAGTCAATTGCCCAGACCTGGAGTGAACACTGCAAGCATACTATTTTTGCCGCTAAAATTGACGATGTCGAAGAGGGGATCTACAAAGCATTCATTAAAGAAGCAACGATCAGAATCCGCCGTGAAAAGGGAGCCGATGATTTCTGTGTATCAGTTTTTACCGACAACGCCGGGGGAATTGACTTTGACGAGAACTGGGTTGTGGCCGATAAGGTTGAGACCCATAACAGTCCCAGCGCCCTTGATCCCTTTGGCGGGTCTATTACCGGTATCGTCGGTGTAAACCGGGACGCCATCGGTTTCGGTATGGCTTCACGCCCCGTTGCCAACCGGTACGGTTTCTGTTTCGCCGATCCCCATGATAAAAGTCCCCTTTACCGGAATAAGAATAAAGACACGAAGCTTCTTTCTCCCCGCCGTATCATGGAAGGTCTTATCCAGGGAGTGAATGTGGGGGGAAACACTTCAGGCATACCGACACCCCAGGGTTTTGTCTACTTTGACGATCGCTACAAGGGTAAGCCCCTGGTCTTTGTCGGCACTATCGGTATGATCCCCCGGGAAGTGCAGGGTGTTTCAAGCGTATATAAAAAGGCCATGCCCGGTGATAATATCGTGATGATCGGCGGGCGGGTAGGGCGTGATGGTATTCACGGGGCTACTTTTTCGTCTGAAGCCTTAAACTCCGGGAGTCCCGCTACTGCTGTGCAGATCGGTGACCCCATTACCCAGAAAAAAATGAGTGACGCGGTGGTAAAGGAAGCCCGCGACATGGGGCTCTATAATTCAATTACCGATAACGGCGCCGGAGGGCTTTCATGCTCCGTTGCCGAGATGGCCCGTGAAGCCGGCGGATTTGTCTGCCAGCTTGAAAAGATTCCTTTGAAGTATCCGGGCCTCGCACCGTGGCAGATCTGGGTCAGTGAATCCCAGGAGCGGATGACCCTTTCGGTTCCCGATGAGAGCCTGGATGAATTTCTCAGCCTCATGGAGAAACGGGGTGTTGAAGCCTCGGTCATCGGCCGTTTTAATGAAACTGACCGCGCCGTTGTCACCTATAATGATGAAAAGATTTTTGACCTTGAAATGGATTTTCTCCATGAAGGACTTCCGAAAAAGGAGCTGGTCAGTACCTATACACGGTCTGATAACAGTTTTACCGCCTTTGATCTTCCCGGCGACATGAATGGAGTTTTTACTGAAATGGTGAGTCGCCTCAATACCGGCAGTTTTGATTTTATCACCTACCAGTATGATCATGAGGTTCAGGGCAACTCATTGATAAAGCCCCTCCAGGGACCCGGTCGGGTTAACAGTAATGTAACCGTGATACAGCCGATAATGGAATCTCCCCGGGGTGTGGTTATTTCCCAGGGACTCTACCCTTCTTACAGTGATATTGATACCTACTGGATGGCAGCCTGTTCTATTGATACGGCAATTCGTAATGCCGTGGCCGCGGGCGGCAATCTTGACCATATGGCCCTTCTTGATAATTTCTGCTGGTGCGATTCAAACAACCCTGAACGCCTCGGTCAGCTGATGGAAGCGGCACGGGCATGTTATGACTTTGCCATCGCCTACGGCACGCCCTTTGTCAGCGGTAAAGACAGTATGTTTAATGACTTCAAGGGCTATGATGAAGATTTTAATGAGGTTCTGATTTCAATACCCCCGACACTTCTCGTCTCTTCTATTGGTGTTGTCGAAGATAAAATGACCTGCCAGACCCTTGACTTTAAAGTTGCGGGAGACCTGGTTTATGTGATCGGCGAAACAGCAGATGAAACCGGGGGAAGCGAGTATCTCGCCATGATGGGAGAGAAAATTGAAGGAAGTAAATACATCGGCAATGATGTGCCGAAGGTTGAAGCCGAAAAATTCAGCACCATATACCGTGCCTATCACCAGGCAATGAAGAAAGGCCTTATTGCCTCAGGTATCAGCATTGAACGGGGAGGCCTCGGACTGGCTATAGCAAAATCAGCCCTTGGCGGAGAGCTCGGTTGTGACCTGGATCTTGCCAATCTTCCGGTAAAGGAAGTTACCCGTACCGATACAATGCTCTACAGTGAGAGCCAGGGACGCTTTCTTGTTTCTGTAAACCCGAAACGTAAAGATGAATTTGAAAATATTTTTAGCGCTTCTTTGCTAGATGAAGGGCTTGAGTTAAGTCATATAAAGAAAAATTGGAAGATAAATGAAGTTAAATCATCATTATCAGGAACTTATACCGAAGTTGGTTTTCCTACAATTCATGTAAAAATCAATAAAACAAATC
>CAZPEK010000238.1:3150-5276 GCA_964585555.1 uncultured Leptospirales bacterium
AGAATAGGGAAGGTCACTGTCGATAAAAAAGTAATTGTAAAAGTAAGTGAATCACCTGTTGTTGACCTTGAGCTTGACGTGTTGATGGGAGCATACAAGGGTGTCTTTAAAGGATTCTAGTATAATCAGGAATAAAAAATGGCTAAACCCCGTACATTAGTACTTACCGGATATGGCATCAACTGTGATGATGAAACCCGCTATGCCTTTGAAAAGGCCGGCTCTGTTGCAGAAATTGTACATATCAATGACCTCATAGAAGACCCGTCCCGTCTTGACAATACGGAAATATTCATGTTTCCCGGGGGCTTCTCATACGGAGATGATACCGGAAGCGGAAAGGCCCTGGCGAACCGCATTAAAAATAATCTTTCTGAAGAACTGCAGCGCTTTGTAGAACGGGATACCCTGATGCTTGGTATCTGCAACGGTTTCCAGGTTATGACCAATATCGGGGTAATACCCGCCTTTGATCAGCCCTTTGGGAAAATTGAAGTGGCCCTTGAGCATAATGCCTCGTCACGGTACCAGTGCCGATGGGTTGACCTGAAGATCGAAAAGGATTCTCCTTCGGTTTTCACCCGGGGGCTTGAGAGTATGCATATTCCCGTGGCTCATGGTGAGGGAAACTTTGTTGCCGATGAAAAGACCCTTTCCCGGTTAGAAGAAAACAGCATGGTAACGATGCGGTATGTAAAGCCTGACGGCTCAGCAGCAAAGGGAGACTTCCCCTTTAATCCCAATGGCGCTATGAATGATATCGCGGCAGTCTGTGATAAAAGCGGACGTATTATGGGAATGATGCCCCATCCTGAGCGAGGTATGTTTTTCAGTCAGCGGGATGACTGGACCGCTCTTAAAGAAGAATACAGCCGTGCCGGTAAAGATATTCCGGTAGAATCAGACGGCATTCGAATATTTAACAACGCAGTAGAGTATTTTAGCAACTGACATATCCTTATGCCCTCTACTGTCCCAGTAAATGGTAGCAGGGGGCAGGGGAAAAAACACAGCATGAGGTATCGCAATGAGTTTCACTTATAAATGTAAACTTCCCTCCGTAGAAGAAATTCTTTCTGAACAGTCTCTTCCTGATGATCTGGTGAAGGTAAAGGTCAACCGTGACCAGGAGATACGGAATATTTTTATAGGCCGGGATAACCGGCTTCTCGTTATCATCGGGCCCTGCAGCGCTCATAATGTCGATGCGGTGGTAGAATATACCGTACGTCTCGCAGGTTTGCAGGAAAGGGTGAAGGATAAAATTCTTATTGTGCCCCGTATATATACCAACAAACCCCGCACAACAGGACGGGGGTACAAGGGGATGTTCCACCAGCCTGATCATCAGAAGCAGACTGATATTGCCCGGGGTCTTAAAGCTATTCGTCAAATGCATATCAGGTCTCTTTCCGAATCTCATCTTGCCGCGGCTGATGAGATGCTCTACCCGGGAAACTATCCGTATCTTTCAGATCTTTTATCCTATGTGGCCATTGGCGCCCGTTCTGTGGAAAATCAGCAGCACCGCCTCACGGTCAGCGGTCTTGATATTCCTGTGGGCATGAAAAATCCAACAGCGGGAGATATGAAGGTCATGCTTGATTCTATCTACGCCGGTCAGATACCTCATATTTTTGTCTATAATAAATGGGAAGTCGAAACTTCAGGGAACGACCTTGTTCATGCAGTACTGCGTGGTGCTGTTGACAGGGAAGGACGACATATCCCCAACTATCACTATGAAGACCTGGTGAAGATTGCTGAAATGTACCAGGAACGGGAATTGAAAAATCCTACTATAATCATTGATACGAATCACTCCAATTCAGGAAAAAAATTCAGTGAACAGCCCCGAATCGCTGATGAGGTTATGCAGAGCAGAAATCATTCCCATGCACTGAAAGGCATGGTCAAAGGCTTCATGATCGAAAGTTATCTTCTCGAGGGTTCTCAGGGGGCCAATGGTAATGAATTTGGTAAATCGATTACCGACCCCTGTCTTGGCTGGGATGCATCTGAACAGCTTGTACTTGAACCGACGCGGCCCTCGCCGCCGCGAAGAGCGGCAACGAGATGGTCGCGATGGGCAAGCTGTTCTTCAGCGTCGGCGACTATGCGAAGGC
>CAZPEK010000238.1:5286-6456 GCA_964585555.1 uncultured Leptospirales bacterium
CTGTCTTGGCTGGGATGCATCTGAACAGCTTGTACTTGAACTCGCGGAAAAGGCATATTAAGTGTTTTTGTGCAGCTCCGCCCCCCCTTTTGGAAAAAAGGGGGGGGATGGTGTTCTCATGGGAAGAACTTTTTAACAACCCGGTAGTCATTTCCCGCATAACTTTTTATCTCAAAGGTCATCCAGACAAGCATGTTGTTCACATATTGAAAATGCCACTCTGAACCGAGGGTGGTCTGGGGTACCGCTTTTTTTATAAGGATAACCCGGCCGGTCTGATCGAAATACCAGGTTCCGTAAAGTCCTTTGCCGATCATTTCTGAAAACCAGCATTTGTACATCTTTCTCAGTTTTCCCTTTCTGTCATAGACCGCCTCATACCAGTCGAAGCTTTTTCCAGTTTTTTTTGCCCGATCCTGTAGCTTTGCAAATTCAGTTTTCAAAATTTCATTTTTCAGCTTAAAGCTCCGGGCTTCTGGCATGACATAATGATCTTCAAATATCTCTTTTTCCTTCATGAATGCTTTAATGTCAGCAAGGAGTTTCGGGGAGAAGGGGTGTATTCCTGAAGCGGTTTTAAAGTAACGGATACGTTTTTCTGTGATTCTTTTTTGAACATCTGCTTTAAGTGCAGCAACCAGCTTCTTTTCTTCTTTCTGAAGCCTGTCGAATATTTTCCTGTCCTGCGCAGTGAGACGGTTCCATGAAAACTTTTTGTCGGCGTGATACCATTTCTGTTTTCTATAATGCCTGTTGAGCTCACTGCTTTTAAAAATATATCCATGGCGGGCAAAGATATCATTTCTTTGAAGAATAATCTTTGAAAGGCGTTGTGACAAATCGTTCTTTTCTCTTCCGGTTGAAGGTGAAACTGCTGTCATGGAAACAGCTAAGATCAAAAGCAAGGTGTATGATCGAGTAGAAAGGTATACTGATTTCATGATAACTTCCTCTATCTAATTTTTACAACAGTATATTCTGATGTAAAAAAATGGCAATACTTTTTCATTCTGTGATCAATGATTATGAATGTACTGGAGCCGTAACATCCGTATAAATGAAGGCGACTTTGCCAAAGTCGCCTTCATTTATACGGGCTTTTTTCTCTCAATCATGTTCCATGACAATTTTGATGGCCTCTTCCTTCCCCTTATTCAAAAAGAGGCGTGC
>CAZPEK010000239.1:0-1226 GCA_964585555.1 uncultured Leptospirales bacterium
ATTGTTATTAACGTCGGCATAGTCAAGTCTCAATTTTTATGAGATTTTTTGTTATTACTTAAAAGATCACAATATATTATCGGATATTATATTAATATTTAAATACCCCATTCTTTGTGCAGTATACTGTTTTTCCCATAAGCACACAAACCTTTTCAAGTTTTATTGTATCACTTTTTCCTTGCAATCCCCTGTTTATTTTCATAAAGTGATCAATGATGCAATCCATACTATACACATACAGGTTACCCCTATGAAAAAACAAGTATCCAGAACAAAGAAAATTCTCTCAGGACTGATTATTTTTATATCATTTTTATTTATCATTCCTGTCCTTTTTTTAGAATCAAAAGCCCCGGATTACAGTGGTGAGGTTACCGTTCAGTCAATCACCTCTCCCGTAACAGTCAGACGGGACAGCTGCGGCATCCCCCACATTTACGCTGAAAATGCCGCCGATGCCTGGTTCGCCTACGGCTACACACTGGCCCAGGATCGGCTCTTTCAGATGGAAGTTCAGCGCCGGGTTGCCCGGGGTGAGCTGGCTGAAATATTCGGAAAAAGCATGCTTAAATTTGACCGCCTCTTCAGGACATGGCTCTTTAAACGGACTGCTGAAAAATATCTCGAAGACACCAGCCGGATCGACCCTAAGGCTCTTGCAATACTCGACGCCTGGCTGAAGGGAATAAACCAGTTCATAGAAGAAGATAATCTTCCGGTTGAATTTACTATCCTGGGCCTTAAGCCCCGCCCCTTCACCCGGGTCGATTCAATGTCAATCATGGCCTACATGGCATGGTCCTTTGCTGACGGTTTTGACACTGATTCGATAGCCACAACGGTTGAAGCAAAACATGGACCAGAAATTGCCCGGCTCCTCTTCCCCGGCTACAGCCTCGCAGAACCAGTAACCATCATGGAAACCCAGGCCCGTTTTGCACCAAAAACAAGGACCGCTGCTGCCACCGACCCAAAAGACTCGCTGACCAGTCCAGATTTTTTAGCCCCTTCTCTAAAAACCAGCGACCTGAAAGCCCTGGTTGCCGGGATGGGAGGTGCCCTGGCAGGAAGCAACTCCTGGGTTATTGCCCCGTCACGGAGTAAAAGCGGCGGAGCTATTCTCGCCAATGATCCCCATGTGGCCCTTTCGAATCCCGCGGTCTGGTATGAGGCCCATATCGTCTACCCGGGTTATGAAAACTACGGGTACCATGCGCCTCTCT
>CAZPEK010000239.1:1236-6349 GCA_964585555.1 uncultured Leptospirales bacterium
AGTTCTATCAGTACCAGCAGCGCGGCATCGAATGGCGCGCCGACGACCGCGACATCGCCTATCCGCTCTGGGAGAAGGCGCTGGAGCTCGGCGTGAAGATGGTGCAGTTCCACAAGGGCTTGCCGCTGGAGCTGGGCCCCGTGAGGAGGAGCGTGCTCTTCCTTGAAAAAATAAATCCTGAGAAACCTGACATGGTCATGTATCGGGGAAAATGGACAAAAATAAAAATCTACAAAGAAACAATAAAGATTAAAGGGGGTAAGGAAGAAAACCTGACCATTCGCGTTACTCCCCACGGTCCCATCATGTCTGAATTTCTCCCGGGCTACGAGAAAAAGCCCATTGCCCTGTGGTGGGTCTATCACCATGAATACAACAATATTCTCACCTTTGCCTTTCGCGCCGCTGAGGCAAAAAACCTCCACGAAGCCTCTGAGGCGGCACGGCTTCTTGCCGCACCGGGGCTCAACCTCACGTACGCCGACGCGAAGGGAAACATCGCCTGGTGGGCCGCGGGGAAAATTCCCATACGCCCGGGCCACACCAACCACAAGCGCATCCTTGACGGCGCATCGGGACGTGATGAACACCGGGGATACGTCTCCTTCGAGAAGTCACCTCACTTGATCAATCCAGCCTCAGGTATTATTGTTACAGCAAACAACATGTCAACACGCCTTCCCCTGGGGGCAATGAAGAAACTTGAAGGCTACTGGTGCCCAACAGACCGGGCAGACCGCATCACCACCCTGCTCAAGACAAGGGAAAAATGGAGCATCAAAGAACTGAAAAAAGTCCAGACCGACCTGATCTCCGCATCGGCAAAGGCAAATCGCGATGCCATGGTAGATCTTTTATCATGGGCCCGCAAGGCAATGAGCCCCGATGAAGCACAAGCCCTTGCTCTTTTAGAAAACTGGAACCTGGTCACCAATACCGATTCAAAAGGCGCGACGGTATACAACATGCTTCTCTACCATATTTTAAAAAGTGCGGCCGAAGATGAACTGGGGAAAACAGACTTTAAAAACTACTGTGACACCTCGGACCACTGGAACGCCCTGAAGGGAATCCTGGCAAACCATGAGTCACCCCTCTGGGATAATGTTACCACAAACAAAAAAGAGACCGCCGGAATGATTGTATCTGCTGCCCTGAAAAAGTCAGTAAAAGAGCTGAAAGAAAAACTCGGCAGTGACACCGACTCATGGCAGTGGGGACGCCTTCACTATATTGAGTACCGCCATCCCATTGGCGAGGTAAAACCCCTTAATCTTTATTTCAACATCGGCCCCCTCCCGGCACCCGGCGAAGCGCACCTGATAAACCGCCTCAAGTCAAAAATAGGACGACATGATTACCGGGTCGTATCGGTTCCTTCACACCGGCGCCTCATTGACTACAGTGACCTGTCCACTTCAATATCCATTTTACCTTCAGGCAACAGCGGCAACCCGGCATCACCACACTATGACGACCAGGTTAAACGCTACCTGAAAGGGGTATACCGACCCATTAACTTTACCCTCGAACAGGTTAAAAAAGATACTGCTCATATCATAACACTTCTGCCGGAGAATAAAAAATAGCATGGACGACCTTTACATCAGTAAGCTCAGCTCTGGCGGCATTATTACAAACTACTTCTGCACCTCCGCATGCCACCACTGTCTCTACGGGTGTTCTCCTTCGTGGGAAAAAAAATATATGGATGGAGATACCGCCATTGCCCTTTTTCGAAAGATCAAAGAGCTCGGATGTTCTGTAATCCATATTGGCGGCGGTGAACCGCTGCTGCGTCCGGAAAAGCTTGCAATGATTCTCGAGAAGGCAGTTGAAGAGAAAGTTTTCATCGAATATATTGAGACAAATTCAAGCTGGTACCAAAACCACCATGAGGCCCTTGAACTTCTAAAAAACCTGATGCAAAGAGGAGTCACCACTCTTTTGATATCAATTGACCCCTTTCACAACGAGTTTATCCCCTTTGCAAAGGTCAAAGGAGTTATGGCCGCCTGCGCTGAAACCGGGATGAGCATCTTCCCCTGGTCCAGTGATTTTTTCAATGACGTCAACAGTTTCGACGATTCCAGGACCCATAATCTTGAGGCTTATATCGAAAAATTCGGCCCCCGATACCTGGCTGAAATTCCCTCACGGATATGGACCCACCAGGGCGGGAGAGCCCTTAAACTCTACCAGGATATTGTTGAAAGCAGAAGCACCAGAGAAATAATCGAAGACCAGGCCCCCTGCAATGAGCTTGCCGATATCTCTCACTTTCACTTCGATTGTTACGGCAGTTATATTCCAGGACTCTGCAGCGGCTTTTCTGTATCCCTGGAGGATATCGGCACTCCCCTTGGCGAAGAGTCGTATCCTTTCATCAATCTTCTCTATAAAGAAGGGGTAGGAAGTTTTCTCAAAATGGCAGAAAAAGAGTACGGCTTCACACCCGGTGACACCTATATATCAAAATGCCATCTCTGCTTTGATATTCGCCAGTACCTTGTGATGAACAAAAACATCAAATCACATGAACTGATGCCGGAAGATTTTTATCTTTTTGTATAAAAAGTATTATGACAAAATATACATTCAACCATCCAATAAAACTCGCAATGTCCGGCGGCGGCTTCAGAGCATCGGCATTTCACCTGGGTACCCTTTCATACCTCAATGAAATAAATATCATAGAAGAAATTGATACTTTGTCTTCCGTATCCGGCGGGGCTTTTACCGGTATGATTTATGCTCTGTACATTAAACAAAATAAACCCTTTAAAGACATTTACAAGGATCTCTATAAATTTTTCAAAAATAACAATCTCCTCAAAGAAAGTACCAGCATAATTGGCAAAGACGCACCGCATACAAGAACAAAAGATTATAACCTTATAACAGCCTATTCCAGACTATATAATAAATTGCTAACCAAAGACGAAACATTTAGCATTTTCTGGAAAAAAAATAAAATACACTTAAAAGAAATAATTTTCAATTCCACCGAATTTCGAACTGGCACTGCCTTTAGATTTCAAAAAAGTGAAAACAGCAATGCAAGGATAGGCAATCATCATATTGCGATTAACAAAGACACAGCAATGTTGATAAAGCTGTCTGATATTCTAGCCGCATCAACATGTATACCAGGAGGCTGCGAACCCCTTGCCTTTCCCTTTGATTTCTACTGGCCTCAAAACACCATTCCAGAATCTTTACTGAAAGAATTCAAGGAGCCACTTCCCTTAATGGATGGGGGAGTCTATGACAACCAGGGTATTGAAAGCGCAATGCTTGCTGACGGGAGAGATAAAAATGACTTTGGACTTTTTATAATTTCAGATGTAGATGATCCAAAAGATAATTACTATAGTTTTCCTGATGACAGACCGCAGGGTAAAATAACATTAAACATGCTCAACCTTTCTTCAATCATCATTTTTATTTTTATGATTGGCTCATCCATAACGCTTCTGGTAAATATGATAGTTTCAATTATTCAGAAAAACCTTGTTTTCTGGGAATTACTGTTTCAGTTCATTATTCCTTCACTTGCCCTGTCGGCCCTCTCCTGCCTGTTGTTTATTACAAGGAATAAAATTTCTAAAATACTTTTAAGATTTTCTCCAGTAATCGGGACTAACGCCTGGAAAGATATAAAACATTTAACAGTTGGCCAGTTTTTAGACATGGCTGAACTAAGAATTACTTCAACAATTGCCTTAACATCTGATATTTTCATGAAAAGAATTCGAAATTTGATATACAGCCGAATATATGAAGACAAAAAATATAGACACAAACGAATATCAAATTTAATATATGATCTTGCAGAAAAAAACCAAAAAAACTTCAAAAAAGAATGTCAGCCTTCTCAGGCAGTAATCAAAATTGCCAGTATAGCAACTGAAGTTCCGACCACATTCTGGTTTAACAACAAAAAGGATTTAAAAAATATTATTGCCTGCGGCCAGTTTACAATATGCTTTAACTTACTGGAATACCTTCTCAGAAAAGAACAGCACCATGTCCTCACCAAAAAAGAAAAGCATATCAAAAAAACGCTTAAAGATGACTGGGAAAACTTTTGTATAAATCCCTACTGGCTTTTTGACAGGTATTTAATTGATTAAAAAATTATCAGACGAATCAAAAATACTTTTTCGACAGATACCTTGAGTAGGCAATTACATTCTCAACAGTTTCAAAATTCAAAAGACTGCCTGTATAAAATGTATTATTATGCCCCTGAAGCTTTTCTATTTTTTCATAAAACCCGGACTCAAGGTCTTCCTGATTCACATGGGGAAAATAGTTCCATTTTTTTATCTCGGTAATTTGAACAATGTGCCTGTTAATTTTTTTAACATTGTCTCTCATCCTTTGGACAACTTCCTCTTCGCTGATATTTTCACTGGCATAAGAATAGAAAACCGAGATATCACTCTCATCCCATACTTTTGAAACCATGAGAGGATTCCCTTTCAAAGGCATCTCAAATTTCCGATCATTAATCAGTTGAAGGAAAAAATTACAACTGAAATCTTTTACTTCACAGGCTATGGTGTAATAATCAAAATGAATCACTTTATCAAAAAGATTTTTTTCTTCATCAGTAAGATCCATAAACTGCATTTCTTCTGTTTCCTGGGCGATAGAAACAATTAGATAATCGAAAGTTTCACTCTGTTGCTGACCTGAAGATTTATCCAAATAATTGATGATAACATTTTTACCTTCAGAACTCATGCGTTCAATTTTCAGTATATCTACATTTAACTTAAGGAAAGGTACTTCTTTTGCTAATTCTTTTAGTAAATTCTGAAAACTGTTGGTTAAGCGCTTTGTCCATTTAGGATTGTATCCAAGAAGATCTGCCATTCCAATGCGGAGAAGAGTTATAAAATTACCACAATTCATGTATTTAAAAGCGTATGCTGCAGGAATTTCATCAAGATAACCATAGCCAAAGCATGTGATGGGAACACAAAAAAGTTTATTCAGGTTTGTCATATTCTTAGACTCAAGCCATACAGAAAATGGCTGGGCTAAAGATTTAGTAATCTTCTTAAAACCAGGTTTTTTGAGCTTTCTTCGGTATACTCCAAGG
>CAZPEK010000240.1:0-575 GCA_964585555.1 uncultured Leptospirales bacterium
TACGCTGTAAAAGCATTTTTAAAAAGCGAAGGGGTTTTCTTCTTCGGTGATGTCTTCAGGTCATCAATCCAGGTGAGCCCCATACCCGCGGAAGTTTTTTCACCCCGGACAGCACTGACTGTTGTTCGCCTCAGGTTCACCGGATCTGTCAGGGCATGACGGAGTCGCTGTTTTACAGAAAAAAGACTCCTGCGGCCAATAGCCGAGTCTATTTCTTCCAGCTGTACTATCCGGTTACGGCCGATAAGAAACTGTCTCCCCTGTTTCAATAAAACAAGATACCCCCGGGGACCCGTTTTAATGATACCCGGAGCGCTGAAGGAGTCTCCCTTTGAGAGGGATTTCCAGCTTTTATCTCCCGGTTTTCGAATATGCACAGAACCGATTTTAAAATCTACCACGTAGACCGTCTCCCCCCCCATGAGCTGAAGGGGAAGAAAAATAAATAAAATTAAAAATACAGCTGATTTAATCTTCATTTTTTTCATGGCGGTATTTAATAACTTTAACCTTTTCAAGGGTGACAAGCCCTGTTTTTATATTCTCATCAAGAAAAGGCATCAATGTCTCAATAC
>CAZPEK010000240.1:585-6345 GCA_964585555.1 uncultured Leptospirales bacterium
ACGGTCTTCCCTGTCAACAATCTCAATTACCAGGGGCAGGTCTTCAGAAAGAGTCAGCAGTTTCGCCGAATGTATTCGACTGTCTGCCCCGAATCCAGAAAGCCCCCTGAGAACTGTTGCACCGGCCATGTTCAGCTCACGTGCCTTGATAACAATTTTTTCATAAAGAGGCCTGCCTTCTATTTTATCATTCTCGCTGATGTACACTCTGAGCAGAAGAGATTCTTCAGGTAATTTCATAAACAGCTCCCTATTTTACCGCCTGAATAACTACCCGCGACACAATGACCCCCAGGACAACACAGAGTATCCCGAAAAAATTATTGGCCGCCATGTTCAACAGGCCGTATTTTACTTCTCCGCTTTTTAAAAGATTAAAGCTTTCAAAGGAGAAGGTGGAAAATGTTGTAAAGGCGCCGAGAAAGCCTATGGTAATAAAAGACTTTATTTCTACATCTACCAGCACCTGGTCAAAAAAATAAAAGAAAAAACCGAGAAGGAAAGATCCCGCAAGATTTACTGTCAATGTCCCGAAGGGGAATGTGCCTCCCGCCGATTCGTTGATATACTTGCTTACAAGGTATCGAGCTGTTGCACCGACACTTCCTCCTGCGGCAATAATAATAAGATGTTTCACATGTTTATCCCGCTAAAAAGCGCGCCGGAACCACCTTCATCAAGGGGGCAATAATAACCCAGGGCCATGAGGGTATATAGGCGCGTTTTTTTCTTTTTTCAATTATTGAAGCTATTTTTTTTGCCCCCTTCTCTACAGAGATAAGAAAGGGCCGCGATTTCATCATATTATTCAATGGTGTATCAATATAACCTGGATAAAGAACTGTCACATCAATATTTTTTCTCAGGGTTTCAGCCCTCAGGGCTTCAAGATAAACAAAAAATCCCGCCTTTGAGGCGCTGTAAGCTGACGCATTGGGGAGTCCCCTGAGAGCCGCAACAGATGACGTCCCGGCGATATGCCCTTTGCCCTTTGCAAGAAAAAAGGCTGTTGCAGCATCAACAGTTGCCATCGCCCCGGTCAGGTTGGTGTCAATATTATCTCTTGCCGCAGAAAAATCACTTCTCCCGATTTTCCCTCCCGGGGCAACCCCTGCATTGGCAAAAAAGACGTCCATCCCCCCGAGCTTTTCGGCTATATTAAATACGGCCTCTCTGACCCTTCCATAATCACGGACATCCATAGAGGCGGTTTCGACTTTTACATCAGGACAGATCTCTTGTATTTCTTTTTTTACTTCATCAAGAACTTCAGGGCGTCTTCCTAAAAGACCAAGGTTCCATCCGCGCCGTGCCATTTCAAGGGCGACAGCTTTCCCGATACCCGAAGAGGCTCCGGTCAGTACAAAGTTTTTAGACATAAAACTCTCCTTAAGTGGCTTCCTTCGTCCCTTACTAAGACTGCATTTTTATTAACCCTGCGTCAAGTTTTTTCCTGTTACGATCAGGATTCAATATTTGAAAAATTTTTTTTTAGAGGTATACTTCCTTAAAAATTAAGAAGACTCCCCGGCTTGAGCAATCATTACCGTGCCGTCATCTTTAACGGCAACATCCATTCCTGTTTGTACTGCCCTTAGAAAATCATCTCCCAGGGAGTCAATGGTAATAATTTTTTTACCAACCCATATATCAGAAATGATTACTCCCGCCGCAGCAAGGCTGTCAATACGCTCAGAAAAAAGCATGGCGGAAGGAATCGCACCGGTATCGGCAATGGTCATGAAGACCAGTCCCGCAGTGGTGGACCCGATTGTTTTGGGCAGGCAGAGGATCTTTCCCTGAAGGTTCTTTTTATAAAGGTCACGGTTATTCTGATCTACAGATACAGCTTTTGAAGATCGCAAAAGAATCGTTCTCATAAAAGTAGCGAGGGTATTGAGCCCCTGCCGGGTGACAACTGCATCACCCTTTGTTTCTCCTTTAATAATGACCCTTCCTTTATATATCTTATTCATGACTGTCTCCTTATCCGCTGATGATATCAAGGATGTCTTCATCCCTGTAGTAGCGGGCCTTCGTGTAGGTTCTTAATTTATTTGATGGTGTAATAATCCTGCGGTTACCACTCAAGGGATTATTCAGGTACATCAGAGGGCATTGAGAGGTCAGCTGAACTCCTGCTTTTTCAAGGGACTGTACCAGTTTTTTATTCTTTTTAAACTCTTCCAGTACAGCCGGGGGTGCAGAAAGTATTGTTTCTACTTTTAGTTTTTTCCGATTTTTTTCAGCCAGAATATCAAAAATATTAGACGTCCAAAGATTCAACTGTTCCATTGAAAGATGTGGGCAGCCGATAAGACACTGTTCAGCCTTCCCCTCAGGGTTACGCCACATCACAGGGTACGATGATATGGTTTTTTCAATTACTTCATCGGTTACAGTCATAACTTCAAC
Organism: uncultured Leptospirales bacterium; assembly: GCA_964585555.1. Taxonomy (GTDB): domain Bacteria; phylum Spirochaetota; class UBA4802; order UBA4802; family UBA5550; genus CAZHNW01. The sequence goes on from CAZPEK010000240.1 coordinate 3,001, forward strand.
GTCATCATGAAGCAGGGCTCTTCCAAGGGTAAGGGCTTCAGGAGTGACATCTTCTACATGATAAAGACCAACAGCCCCGTTTGATGCAGCAGCAGCCCCCATATCTTTTAGATAATCTCTGACTTCCTTTTCATTTAACTCTTTAAAGAATTTGGACAGGCCTGAGATGAAGGGTGTATCCTCCGTTACTTTCATGCCGATAGCGCTTCCGAGAACCTGTGCCGGTGGAATCTTTTCAGTTTTAACTTCAATAAGCCACGATGCCCGGCGTCCTTCATCAGTGATAAGGCCAAAGACCGGAACCCGTCCCAGAATATTGCAGAGCAGATCAATTCCCCCGCTATTGCGGTTCGTTCTGGCTCCGATAACCGAATTGGCATATACTACAGCGGAAGATTCAGCCCATGAAAGAATATCACCCCTGCCCGGGGTGTTACCGACTTCGGGAAGGTAGCAGGCGCAGGTAAAGGCGTCATCTCCCCTCAACCCGAGCTTAATAAGTTTTTTTTCATAAGATTTCTGCTGGCGATAGATAAACTGAAAAACTCTCTTCTCAAACCTGCGGCTTAAAAATATATCCAGGAGAGAAAGAATCTTAACCCTGCTTTTTTTTCTCGACAGACTGTAATGAGGTATCTCAAAGTCAAAGGGCCGCGGATCAACGGTGAAGGGCATTTTTGTTTTAAGATCCGCCTCAACAAGCTCATCAATCATATCATAGTAGGCGGTCAGCATTGAAGCCCCTGCGGACATGACACAGTGCCCGGGTGCGGTTATCGTTTCAAGGTGCGTGGCTCCGAAGGCTTCACCATAGCGAACAATGGTTTCCATGGCCTTCTTAAGAACCGGTCCTTTTTTGCCATCAATTATTTCCTGCTCTTCGTCAGTAAGATTAAGAGAAAAAGTCCTGATTGCCTCCATAATGTTTTCCTGGTTGATTATTCATAGATTATATTTTTCTTTATTTAGTTTTCCCTTTTGTATATATACCGGACAGCGATAAAAAAGTTTACCCCTTATATCCTGGAATCTGAGTCATATCAAGCATATCAAGTCCCAGTTTTTTAAGTGTTTTCTTTTTGGGGATTCCATCTTTGTCCCAGCCTCGAAGCTTATAATATTTCGGGACCATTTTATCGAGACGCACCACGGATTTTTTATTATCTTTCAGAAGGGGAACACTGGTAAAACGCTTTGCCAGGGTATCATACTCCTTGTCGATTCCTTCCCGGAGGTTAAAAAGTTTTTCCATTGTGTAACCCCGGGCTCCCGCCTGCATAAATTTTCCAAAATCCATTTTCATGCCGGTTGCATAATTGAGGGCCTTTGTATGGGGCAGCATGGGAAGATGAATCTTTAGAATCCATTTCGGCATCCGGTATGTTGCCCTGATGAGAGGCCACGTGTGAGTAAGAGCAGACGTGACCACCTGGGATAATATTTTTTTACCTGGAAGTTTAAAAACAAAATTCGGCACAAAAGTCCAGGATGTAAAGAGACAGTTGCCTCCTGCGCTGATGACCGCAAGAAGATCCTGGTCGAGGGCCACCCATGAGGGCTTTGAGCGATAATGAAAGGGCTTAAGATTCAGAGGCCCCGTTACCTCGAAGTAAACCATGTAGCCTCCATCAAGGTGACAGCCTCCCCGTGTAGCCGTGGCATAGCCGAGGCCGTGACCGACACAGGCCCTTGGCTCATATGCGGCAAGTTCAAGTCCCTTTGCATGGGGAGCAAAATCTTTTCCGCCGTATTTTTCAGAAAGGGTTCGCACGCCTTCAGCAAGATCATCGCCGATACCTTCCCGATTTGCAATCATTTCAAGTATCTCCGAGATGTTTTCTTTTTTACCGAATTCAATACCATTTTTCCAGAGGCCTTTTTCATTCAGCTCAGCGGCAAAGCCCATGATGGTGCCCACAGATATAGCGTCCATTCCGAGATGGTCGAGCTCAAGGTTCCACCGTAGAATTGCTTCCATGTCATTGATCAGCATATTCGAACCGAGGAGACAGAGTATTTCGTACTCAGGGCCCTTCACATCTTTGCCGTCTATGTTAACAACACGGCCGCAACGTATGGGGCAGCTCTGGCAACCGTAATTTTTAACCAAAAATTCATCGGCCAGACGTTCTCCCCCAATGTCCCAGGCATGTTCATAACTTCCCTGGGAAAAGTTTTTTGTCGGAAGAGCGTTTCGCAGAGAAAGTGCAGTTAAAAAACCCGCGGTCCCGAGTTTGGGGGCCTGTTCACCTGTAGCGGGATGTCCCTGGAGAAGCTTTGTCCATTTTTTGATAACTTCCTTATACTTATCCCTGTCATGAAGTTCAGACTTCTGTTTACCATTGGCAATCATTCCCTTGAGGTTTTTAGAGCCCATTACTGCTCCCATACCGGTTCGTCCATGGCTCCGCTCCTGGGAAACAACTGAAGCAAATTTGACAAGATTTTCTCCTGCCGGGCCGATTGCCATCGTGCCCCCTTTACCCATTGCCTCCTGGGCGTCCTGGGTGTTCATGCCCCATAAATGTGCAGCATCTTTTATTGCAACTTTTTCATCAGTAATATCAAGATAGACCGGTTTATCAGATTTGCCGCGAACAACAATACCATCATAGCCTGCCCGCTTAAGGTAGATACCGAAATTTCCACCGCTGTTAGAATGACCGATTGCACCGGTCAGAGGGGAACGGGCTGATATATCGTAACGGCTCGATGAGGGGGCATTTGTACCGGTGAGAGGTGAAGTCATGACCAGGAGAACATTTTCTTCTGACAAAGGTTCAGTGCCTGGTTTCAGGAGGTCCCAGAGTATCTTGGTGCTCAGGTACCTGCCGCCGAGAAAAAGCTCACGGTCCTGGTCGCTTATTTCATAGTTGCCAATATTACCCGTGGAAAGATCAATATCGAGGACTTTTCCCATGTATGCCTTGAATTTTGTTTTCATAGCCTGCTCCTCATTTAGTTAGATGTCGAGATATTTACTTTTTTCAATACCCATAATGCTGTTGAGATCTTTTATTGTTTTCTCAATAACCTTTATTTCATTAAAACCGTAATCACCCATATTTGAGGCGATAAGCCTGAGGGCGTGGTCTTCAATTTTCTGGACCATCCTTTTACCCTTTGCCGTTATAGAGACCTGTATTATACGGCCGTCATTCTTATCTTTTCCCCGTTTTACCATTTTACGGCCTTCAAGCTGATCAACCAGCCTGGTTGCAGAAAACACCTTTATCTTCATTTCATCGGCTATATCAGTCACTCTCATGGAAGGAAGCCGCCAGAGAAGTTTAAGAATATAGATCATATCATAAGAAAGATCAAAGGTAGAAACTTCAATTCTCT
>CAZPEK010000241.1:0-6340 GCA_964585555.1 uncultured Leptospirales bacterium
CGGGGGCGCCGTGGCATCATGCCACTGTAGGTTTTTACCGTTTTCGTAGAACTGGTGAAAAGATATACCCGGGGAAGTGAATTAACACGGCGAACCTATTTGACAGCGGTTTCAATGCTTTCTGAAAAGGGTATATCAAAAAGGGAAATAATGTAGCTTTTATCGGGAAGAACATGCTTTATGGATAAGGAGACTTCAGATTCTATCTCTGTGCCGAAAAGATTGCTGAGCAGGGGGCCCTTGTCGGTGTGCCAGACAATATCATGCCTTTCGGTATTTTCAAAGCCGAAGGCCGGTTCCCGGTGTGACTTGAATTCCCGCCATCCCCCGGCGCTGAGATACTTAACAATACCATCAGTGTTGCGGGTTCTTTCAACAAAGAAATCCTGGGTGTCCGTGTTGAGGTTAAAGCCATAGAAGGAAATATTCTGGCTGTTTCCCCCGAGGATGAAAGGAAGTCCTGCCTGGGAAATTCCGAATATATTGATATCTCCAAACCTGATTTTTACCGGATACCATCCCGGGTAGACGTTCATGCTGCTGTTAAGGCTGAAAGCTGAACGGACCAGCTCTCTCGGGCTTGTGCCGGCGGGAAGGGCAAAGGCGAGTCCTTCGCAGAAGGGTCCAATATACTGATCAACCAGTCGGCGTATTTCAAGAAGGAGCCGAATAGACGGGGCCTCAGATTCGTTATAGCTTTTTAACAGGTCTCCCGGGATTATTTCATTCAGGGCCCATTTGTTTTTTTCCTCAGGAACAGGGAAAAACAGTTCCCTGTTCTGTAAAAAGGCATGGCTCCATTCTCTCAGGAGAAGAATGGCGATGACATCCCTGCTGGTCCAGTCTCTCTGGGATATGGAGCTGTGAAACCACTGATGTCTGATCAGGTTAATGCCCCTTGCATAGGCGTCAATCATGTCACTGTAGGGAGCCTCCAGTTCGGCAGCTATTTTTACCGCCTGGCTTCGAATGCCTGCGATATTTACAATTTTTTTCAGTTTTGCCCCGTCTACATCGATAATCGAAGCAATAGATCCTGTGGCAATGGCGCGGAAATATTCAAGAACTATGAAACGGTCCTGGGCATGGAGATACCCGAGGGCCAGGTAAATGTCTTCTTTTGAGTTGGCCTCTATCAGGGGTGTGCCGTTGCTGCTTCTCTGGATGGTTACAGGACCATTCAGACCGGAAGTTTTAACCGTGGCATCATAGGAGACCCGCTGGGTAACGAAGTACGCTGCCGCAAAGATAACGGCAGCCAGCACTGTTGCCAGAGAGATTATAAGAAGGGCTAATTTTTTTCTTTTCATAATTCCCCTTTACCGGGTTGGTATTAAAACTCGAATTCAAGGCTTGAAAGTCTTTTTTCGATTTCTCCAAGGATTCTTGTTTCTTCCTTATCACCGGAAGCTTCAAAGGTTGCTGAAAAACGGATAAAGTTTCCCACGTCATCCCAGGGAACTGTTGATATCAGTTTTTCTTTTATGAGAAACTGAGAAAAGTCCTCAGCATTTTCAAACTTCCTTCCCCCCTTTAATCCCTTTGGTATTTCAACGTAGAGGTAGAAGGTGCCTCCGGGCATGGAGACGTCAAAGCCGAGTTTAGAAAGAAGATCAACCAGCGCCTTGAGGCGACGCTGGTATTTTGCCTTAATCTTGTCGGTAATGTCGGGGTTTTCAAGGGCCTTGATGCCCGCCTGCTGGATAGCCTTGAATTGCCCTGAATCGAAGTTGTCTTTTACATTGGCAAAGGCCTTTACGATAAGCTCGTTGCCCGCTACAAAGGCGAGACGCCATCCGGTCATGTTGAAGGCTTTTGAGAGAGAATGAATCTCAAGACCCACATCTTTTGCCCCGGGAAGGCTTAAAAAGGAGAGGGGCTTGTCATCATAATTCAGGGCCGCGTAGGCCGCGTCCTGAATAATTATAATATTGTTCTTTTTGGCAAAGTCGATCAGCTCAAGATAGAATTCCCTTGTTGCCTGTGCACCTGTCGGATTGTTGGGGTAGTTGACAAGCAGTATCTTGCTCCGTTTAAGGATGTCCGGGGGAATGCTTTTCAAGTCGGGAAGAAAGTTGTTTTCTTTTTTTAGTTCAAGGTTGTATACCTCGCCGCCGTACCATTCAGTATGGGTGCCGAGAACCGGATAGCCGGGAACCGTCATAAGGACAACATCACCGGGATTGATAAAAGCCGAGGGTATCATGGCCAGTGCGGGCTTTGAGCCGATTGAATGTACGATTTCTGTTTCAGCATTGAGGTGATCAACACCAAAGACCTTCTTCATGTAGTGGGCTGCGGCAGTTTTGAAGTCTTCAATACCGTTATCGGAATATCCGCGGTTTTCATGTTTTTCCACTGCATCCTGCAGTGCTTTTATGACGACGTCAAAGGTCTTCTCGTCGGGCTCTCCAACACCGAGGTCGATGAGGTCAATGCCGGGGTTTTCTGCCATTGCAGCTTTTTTGGCCCGTTTGATCTTTTCGAATTTATAGATTTTGTCATCTTTGCCGAAAGTGTTTCCCCCGAGCCTTTGGGCGATCAGTTCCTGAATATATGAGTCCATGTCTGGTTGTCTCCTGGGTATTTTTTATTTTTTTTCTGCTGCCGGGGCAGGCTTCTCAGTTTCCTGAATTTTAATTTTTGCTTTCACGATATCTATCTTTGCATAGTAGTTATCAAGGATAGAAAAAAAGCGGTTAAAATGTCCTTTTATACTGATTCTGGTTTTTCCTTTTTCGAGCCGGGCAATTTTTTTCCGGTCTGTGCTGTAGATGAAACATTCAATTTTTTTGTCCCCTACCGTGAGTTCGCTGATGACGCAGAAATCATAATCGATATTGTTGGAAAGAATGACATCTTTCACAAGAAGATTGTCTATGATGAGCAGTTTATCCTCTTTTAGTTTTTCAATGATCTGTTTTTTCCGTGCCGGATTCTGAGTGGCATCAATGCGCTGTTTGTTGATAATAAGCTGATCCATTCTTATGTTTTTGCGGAACCAGTTGCATCCCGGTAAAAAGATTACAATGAGAAATAAAGCGAGAAGGTTTTTTTTCATGGTCTGTACCTCTTTATTGACAGTAGATCTGTTTTATTCTTTGTTTTATATCTGCAGGAATTCCGCAGAAAACAGCTTTAATTGATACAGGGGCCCCGTATCTTGTCAAACAGTTTTATTTCGGGTAAAGGAAGTTAAGGCCCCTGCCGTGTTATACAGCTTTTTCGGTTTTTTACCTGAACTCTTTTCGCAGGGCCCGTGTCAGGACATATTTTCTATATCCCGTATAGGCCCGGTCTCCCAGGATAAAGGCCGGCACGGGGAACTCCTTTTCGAGTATGGTGCTCGAGGAAATCTGCTTCATGTAGTAGGGAATGCCCTTTTTTATTTTAAGCCGAAAGGCTTTATTTGTTTCTATAACAAAGGGTTTTCCTCCGAGCTTTCGGTCAATATTCTTTAACCGGTTCACCATGAGCCTGATATTACGGAGATTTTGAGGCGAAACCCGGTTCATGCTGTTTCTTAGTTCAAAGGACTTGATGATAAGTCCAGGGAACTGTTTTTTAAGGGACCCCATGTCGTCTTTAAAGCGTTTGCAGGCGGGGCAGACAGCGCTGTGATAAAAGTAGAGGGTTACGCTTTTAGCGCTGATGTTTTCCGGTACTGTCAGTACCCCGGTTACCAGTAGTATCATTGCGGCGGTATATATTCGTTTCATAATTAGTTTCCTCCGTTTAGTGGTGTATATAATGATGGGGCTACTTGGGGTGAATCATTTTGTCCCCCTGTTTCCATCCCGCTGGACAGTAGCCTGTTCCTCCCTGTACTGCAATTGCTGCCGAGAGTTTCCTGAGAAGCTCATCAGCGCTTCTGCCGATTGATTCGTTGTGGACTTCAAAGGCGGTCACCTCTCCGACGGGATTGATGATGAAGGTTCCCCGCTCTGAACTTCCTTCTTTTTTATTGTAAATTCCCATGGCACGGCTCAGCTTTCCATTTCGGTCAGAGGCCATGGGGAAGGTGACGGTTTTGACTGATTCGTTTTGCCGGTGCCAGGCTCTATGTACGAAAACAGAATCGGTGCTTATGCTGATAACTTCCGCCCCCATACTTTTAAATTCTTTATAGTATTCTGCCAGTTCTTTCAGTTCTGTGGGACAGACAAAGGTGAAGTCTCCCGGGTAAAAGAAGAGAATCAGCCACTGGCCCCGGTAGTTTTCCAGGTTTATTTTTGAAATTTTTCCCTTGTAAAAGGCATGCAATTTCATTGAGGGAATCCGGGTACCAAGGATCTGGAGGGTTTTTCCCTCTGGTGGAAGTTTTTCTACTATCCGGTCGTCGCAGGCCGCAGAAAAGAGCAGCAGGGTACTCAAAATAAGGACAGCTTTTCTGTTCATGGGGATGCTCCTTCTTGTTTTTCTGTATTCTGTGCCGGCTGTCATTACGGTAACCGGTTATACCTGTATTTTATGCGTAATGGGGGCTGTGTCAAGGGAGAATATCGACGATATTTGAATAAAATTTACTTGCAAATGCCCTGTAGCATCATAGTATGTCTGTCATAAATTAAAAGTGAATTGTAACTATGGCAAAACAAAACAGACAGGCAGAAGACAATATAGTCAACAGCATAATCGGTGAGGGCTCTGAGTTTAAGGGAGAGTTCAAGATTAACGGTTTGCTGCGTATTGACGGCAGTTTCAAGGGGACTATCGAAACCGAGGGAAAGGTGCTCATCGGTCAGGCCGGAGAGGCCCTGACGGATATTCACGCCCGCCTTGTGGTTGTCGGCGGCTCGGTGAAGGGAAATATATTTGCCACAGAGCGGGTTATTTTTCTTTCAACCGGCAGGATTTCCGGCAATATTATTACCCCGAGCCTGGTCATGGAAGACGGGGTTTCCTTCGAAGGCAACTGTACCATCAATAAAGGCGCGGAAAAACTGGCTCTTCAATGATTGAGATATCAAAAACCAGTACGGGAAAAGACGGCCGAAACCGGATTAAAAAGAAAGGCCAGGCAGCTGCCCCGGGGGCTAAGGATACTTCCTTTAAAACCGAACTGAAGCAGGCGGTTTCCTTTGATATTCAGGGGACCATTGATGATCTTCTTGGTGACCTGAGTGACCAGGAAAAGCGCTTTGTTGACCAGCAGACCCCTTATGAAATGAACCGCTACAAGGCCATGGTGCAGAAACTATTAAAGATGATTCTCGATGAGAGTATCGATACAAAGACCATTAAACGGCGTGCCAGGGATAATCGGGCAGACTGGAATGTAGCGGAAGTCATTAACAGCAAGCTGCTTGTAATCTCCGAGGCAATTACCCGCCGGAGTGCCGGTTTTAATCTCCTGAAGACCATGGAAGAAATTCGCGGTCTCATCCTCGACCTGATGCATTAATTATGAAAAATCCCGCCGTTACCGGACATGCTGAACAGTTCAAAAAGCTCTCCCGCATTGTCGAGAGCGGAAAAATACCCCAGGTACTGCTTTTTTATGGAATACCCGGTATCGGGAAGCATCTCACTGCCCGATGGTTTATCCGTTCACTCATGTGTTCCGGTTCACCGCGTCCCTGCGGTACCTGTCCCGCCTGCATGCAGATCCGGGGGGGAACCCATCCTGATTTTATTGAAATATCCTGTAATGACAAAGGGATTATTCCCATTGGAAAATCCGATGAAGAAGGCACGGTCAGGTGGCTCATCAGCCGGCTTTCCCGGTCAGCGATAAAGGGACGCTACGGCGTTATTATCAACGGGGCTGACCGGATACCCATGCAGTGGCAAAACGCCCTGCTCAAGACCCTTGAAGAGCCTCCGGAAGGAGCGGTAATTGTGCTTCTTTCTTCTAACCGGTCGCTGCTTCTCCCGACTATTCTTTCACGCAGTACTGAGTTCCCTTTTAAGAGCCTGAAGGCCGAAGAGATAAGTGAAATTCTTAAAAGCCATGATATGAATCCTCCTCACCTTGACCTGCTGGCGGCTTTTTCCGGGGGGTCATATGAGCTGGCGGTCATGCTCACTGAAGAGGATAATCTTCTTGCGGTGATCGCGATTATCAGGTCAATGCTTGAAGGCCTGGAGAAGGGCGGGATGTTGAATCTGGCCTTTGATGTTATTTTAAAGCGTATCGGCCCGGATAATCTTCTCTTTGTGCTGATAAACGCCCTGCGGTGCCTCCTGGTTATGAAACTGAAAAATGAAGAACTTCCTTCATTGCTTGCTGATCTGCCCGGAGTGAAACCTGAGGACATTCAGAAATTGATTAAAGTTCTGATGGAACTGCAGAAGAAACTTGTTTTAAATGTTAATCTTGCCACCATGATGAAATCCT
>CAZPEK010000242.1:0-6137 GCA_964585555.1 uncultured Leptospirales bacterium
AAGACACGGATTTCGACACCCCCACCAAACCGTTCGGCGGCAGCGAGGAATTCGCTGACTTCTGAGGTACCTGCATCGGTTTTCCGCAGGATCCGCAGAACTTTGCCCCCGCTGGATTCGGGGTTTGACAGCTTGGACAGGTAATCTGCTGTCCCCCCTGGGCTCCCTGACCGCCTGATACATTGTTCATCATCTGGCCCATCTGGTTTCCCATGCCGAAACCCATACCGGCTCCCATGGTAGCACCGGCCATGCCTTCATTTGAGGCGGCCTTTTCCATGGTATCAAAGGTACGTTTCATTTTGTAATTTTCGTTGCCGACAATATTTATCTCCGCGCTGTCAGCCAGGGCCTTCTTAAGGCGCTGGACAGTTTCATCATCATCGGGAATGTTAATAGATTCTATGGCAAAGCGAACAAGCTCAACACCGAAACTGGTAAAGTCTTCGACGATCTTTGCCTTTCCAGCCGATCCAATTTCATCATAGTAGGCAACCAGGTCAAAGATCTGGATATTCTGTTTAATAATAAATTCAGCGATTAAGTCCTGAAGTTTAGGAAGAATTATCTGGTCCCGCAGGGCGCTGCCTATTGCTTCGGTGTCAAAGGCCTGCCAGGTACCAATTGCCATGGTAATAAATGATTTCGTATCGTTTATTTTCAGAGAATAGTTACCAAAAGCCCTGACAGGAACAGGAAGATTAAACTTCCGATCCATGATCTGCATTGCCTGCTTGGTCCCCCACTTCTGATTGGGGATCTCTGTTTTATTTATAAAGTAAATTTCCGCCGGAAAGGGAGTCTTCCCCCCAAAAGGAAGATTGATTAGTTTTTCAAGAATAGGAATATTACCAGTCTTCAGGGTATGCCGTCCAGGGCCGAAGGTATCAAGGGCCTGACCCTCTTTAAAGAGAAGGGCTTCCTGGTTTTCCTTTACGATGAGCTGTCCGCCCAGGGATATGCCCCCCTCGGGGAAACGGTATATTACTTCATCCTTGCTGTTTTTCCATTCAACTACATCAATAAGTGCCATTTATAAGACCTCCAGTAATACATTTTTTCTATCATCAAGGGCCCGCTCGAAATCCCTCAGGTTATCCCTGAGCTCTCTCAGCTTCGCCTTTGTTTCACCCTCACCCTTTCTCAGGTCTTCAACGAGCTTTTCAGTATCATCGAGCCTGCTGATAAGGCGCCAGTCATATTCCAAAAGCCGATTCATATCTTCTTCAGTTACCTTCACCTTAGACAAAGAGCCGGAAGAACCATAATCCGCGTACTGACATAGTTTAGTTATTTTTTCAAGGTTAAGACTCAAAGAATCAATTTCAGGAAGTACATCGGTTTTCCCGTCTTTGAATAAATCTGAAGAAAGAGTATGAATGTCACTCTTGAAGCGCTTAAGACGGTCGGTCATGAAACCGCGTATAATGGTATCCGCGCTGTACATTTCACTCTTTTCGACATATCCGTCAAAGCCGGGCAGCTTGGCTGTTATCCGGTCTACGAGGTCGCGGTTGGCCGCCACCTTGTTTTTTAAGTTTTCAAGGTCCGGTTGCATAACAGGTTTCTCCTTAGAATATCGTTTAACGACATAATACTACTGCATAAGAAGGTATAAAAACTGATAAGTTACAATCTTTTGTATGCACTTTTGAGACAAATGTCAGGCAAATGTACTGCTGGTAAATATATTAGAATAGTTAAAATGAGAAGTCAAGATAATATTTAAAGAATTTTTTGGGGAGAGGAAGTTTACCGACAAAGATGAGAAGTGCTTCTCTGCTGCAAAAAAAACTTAATCCTTGAGGGCATTCTGAACAGAGGAAAGAAATGCAATATACCGGTCCCGGCGTTCAATAAACTCCATAAGGAGATCATTGGCTTTCAAAGCCTCTACAAGTTCTTGAAAACGGTCTTTTTCAAAGACTTCAACAGGCTGACCGGTCTTCTCTCTGGCTTGAATTTCTTCAGCGGTACGGGAATATTCCTGCAGAAGAACCAGGGCTTCATCATCTTCATTGACCTTCGCACTCACCTGCGCAAAGGACTGGTAGATATCAGTTTCTTTTATCATCAACCCCAGCTCACTGGCGGCCTGAAGTATTTCTTCCATATGTTATTCCCCTGGTAAAAGTACATCCTGCCATGGACATGACAGTTGTACCATGATAAAAATATTTTCTCCAGGAGTAAAGCATTTATTCACCCCGTCCTGTTTCCCTTTTTGTTTGACATTTCAGCCCCCCCACTCTACAGTAACTTAATGAATATGAATTGAGGTCTATGAAAATGGCTGATGTAAAAGAAAAAGAAGTAGTAGAAGATGAAAATAAAATTGATACCGTAATCGCCGATGATATCGAATTCCAGGGAACCCTTAAATTTAAGAATTCCTTAAAAATAAAGGGTAATTTTAAAGGCAAAATAGAAACTGACGGTCATCTTATCATCGGCAGTGAAGCAACGGTAAGCGCTGACATAAAAGCCAAGGTCGTTTCGGTGAATGGCGACGTAGCGGGTAAAATAGCCGCTACCCAGAAGATTGAACTCTACAAAAAAAGCAAAACAAGCGGTGATGTAATAACTCCGGATATTTCCATTGAACCAGGCTCTCTTTTTAACGGGACCTGTATCATGGAGGAGAAGACAAAAGGCTGAAATATGACCGGCAAACTATCCGCCCTCATTCTAATCCTCCTGCTTGCTCTACCTGCAGCCTGGGGAGCAGAAAAAAAGACTTCCCCAACTGACGGCATTGCTTTCGGTCTGGGTGGTGGTGCCGGATTATTCCACGCCTATGCAGTCAAGGACAGTCAACTGACATGGGATCCGGGACTAAGTTTCAACTTTGGTCTGATTTTCGAGAAGATGTTCACTAATCGGTGGGGGCTCCATTCCGGATTATGGTTTCAACATGGAAAAGTGTGGTTTAAGTCTCCAGACACCGGTTTTTTAGTAGAAAACGCGTATGTCGAAATGTCAATTTTGCAGATTCCCCTGGACTGTATTATTGCTTTTAATGCAGGATTTTTCACCTTTGACATCCTCGCGGGCCTGAGCCTTTCCCAGGTAATAGAGAGTCACATGAAAATCAAAGAACCCGCTTCAACTAGTATAGACTTCCTTCATGCCATGAATTATTTTCAACTGGCTCTTGATCTCGGCTTTAACCTGAAATTCAGAGTCGGCCGCTTCACCGATTTATTCATCGGCGTCAAAAGCCACACCTATCTTCTTCCAACAATGAAAGATGAACGGGGAGACAAAGATAACTTCTCTTATGATCTTCAGGCATCCGCGGGCATTATGTTCCGTATGAGCATTTTCCCCTTTTGAGATCAAGGCATTATAACCGCTAACAACTATCCTGATCATTCAGGAAAATAATATAAAATCCAGTATACTCAGTAAAAATAATGCCTTTCCTTTCAAGTATATATATATTTAATGAATTAAATGCATTCCAGATGATCAATGGAGTTTTACAATGAGAATTTTACTATCACTAATCATGGCAGCAGCTTTCAGTTCAAGTCTTTATGCTGCTTCTATTTCCTTTGCCGTTGGAAAAACTGAAATCAAAATCAATAAAAAATGGCAGCCAGCCACAATCGGACAGCTGAGTGGAGCCGTAACCGCCGTAAGAACAGGAGGCAAATCCCTGGCAATCATTTCATTGAATACAGTTACAGTAATTAAACTGAAGGAAAATACGGAAATTGTTTTTAACACCCTGGATAAAAATAAAATATCCCTGTTTTTAAAGAGAGGCGGTGTCTTCTCCAGAATACAGAAAAACGCGGGGAATAATTACTCTATCCGTACATCAACAGCCACGGCTGCGGTTCGGGGAACAGAATTTTTCATGGCATACGGCGAAAAAGGAACCAGAGGCCGGGAAGTATGGCTCTGTGTCAACGAGGGGAATGTAGCCGTAACAGCAAAATCGAAGGTACACCCGATAATGGTTGCCGCCGGTCTCGGTGTATACATTGACACTGATGGTGACATTACACCTCCCCGGAAATTCAACTGGACCAAAAGATTGAACTGGAATACCGATCCCGATAAAGGTTCCGTTAAGGATAATACAAATATAATTGAAGTATACCGAAGTTTTTTCAACGAAGACTATGATTAATTAAAAGACACACTACAATGACCTAAAAAAAGGGGCGTCCGGAAAGGACGCCCCTTTTTTGCTTCAATCTATGGATTCTTAGAGATTGTTCATGATTTCAGGAACAACTTCAAAGAGATCAGCTACGATTCCGTAAGTTGCAAGGTTAAAAATAGGAGCTTCAGGGTCTTTGTTGACAGCAACAATACACTGAGAACCTTTCATACCGGCAACGTGCTGGATAGCACCGGAGATACCAATAGCCATATAAAGATCAGGAGTAACAACTTTACCAGACTGTCCAACCTGACGTGCAGGATCGGTCCATCCGGAGTCAACTACGGGACGTGAAGCGCCATATTCTCCGCCGAGTTTCTCAGCAAGGGGAATAATAACTTCTTTATACTTGTCGCCGTCTTTACAGCCACGTCCGCCTGAAACAATAATTTTAGCCTGGGAAATATCAACAGATCCGGCCATGGTTTCTACAACTTCTTTTACTTCTGTTCGGATGTCACCGATAGAAGCAGAAACAGCAGTTACAGAACCAGCTCCGCCTTCAGCTTCAACATCGTATGCGCCCTTTTCAAAAGTAGCAACAAACTTGGGAGCGGTAACTTTTTTCTCTTCCTGGATCTTGCCATTAAATATACTTCTGGTGAAAACTGCTGATCCGCCGTCGACTTTAACAGCGACACAGTTTGAAACAATACCAGCGTCGATTGCCATGGCAACCTTGGCGGCAAAGTCAACACCATCATAACTCTGGGCAATAAGAACACCAACTACATCCTGGGCATCAATAACAGCCTTGGCAGCCTGGGCATAACCATCGGCAGTATATTTTTCCAATGCAGCATCGCTTACGGCGAATACTTCAGGGATATACTTGGCAACTTCATTTGCGATAGCATCATCTTTTGCGAATACTGCTGCTGCAGCGTCTGCGCCGAGGCCTGATGCAATTTCCTTGGCAACTTTGCAGAGTTCAAGAGTTGATTCTGCGAGATTTCCATCTCTATGTTCAGCAATAACTAAAATCTTTGCCATTTTTGGACCCCCTTATATCACCTTAGCTTCATTCTTGAGTTTGTCAACCAGAGTAGCGGCTGCTGCTGCGGGATCACCTTCAATGATTTCCGCCTGAGATTCTGACTCGGGGAAGAACATTTTGATGAACTCTGTACGAGCGGCTGCATCTACACCCAGGTCTCCGCCTGATTTAGCATCAAGCTTTTTCTTTTTAGCTTTCATGATACCGGGAAGGGTCGGATATCTTGGCTCATTAATACCTGACTGAATTGAGAGAACTGCAGGAGCGCTGAGACCGATAACTTCATTCAGTCCGCCTTCGAGTTCACGGTTTACAGTCATTGCATTTCCGTCCATTTCAAGCTTCACTACGTTGGTTACGGAAGGCTGTCCCAGTATATCAGCGATTGTAACGCCGGTAACTGCAGACTGGTCATCTTCTGCCTGTACACCTGTAAGTACCAGGTCTACATCTCCGATGCTTTCAATTGCCTTGGCAAGAGCGCTGGCAATAACAAAATTATCAGCATCATAAACTGCGGGATCGGTAATATGAATACCCCAGTCAGCGCCCATTGCGAAGGCCTGTCGGATATCCTTTGCTGCCCTGTCGGGACCTGCGGATACAATAATAACTTCCCCACCATTCTTCTCTTTTAACTGAAGAGCAGCTTCAACAGCGTAGTTATCGAAATCATTGATTTTAAATGCTATCTGAGATTCGTCAACTTTGCTGTCATCGATGATTTTGAACTTGGATTCCATATCAGGAACCTGCTTCAGACAAACAACAATCTTCATCTTTATACTCCCTTACATTAAGTTTTGGTATACACTAATCAGGGCATCCCCAGTTAACCCTACTGAGGAAAATCCCTTGAGGACACGAGGCTCGAAGGCAGATACCCAAATGATCGGTGCCTGTAAACCAGTCCAGTCACATACTGATGCCCGGTAGAGAAATGTCAATATAAATCAAACTTTA
>CAZPEK010000243.1:0-6135 GCA_964585555.1 uncultured Leptospirales bacterium
GCTGCACCTCTATTTCTCCCAGCATGTACGAATAATTCAGGTGAGAAAGAGTAGTTATCGTTGTATAGAGAAGATGCTGATCGGGATATTTTTTCAGGTAGTTATAGATATTAACAAGGGGAGAGGCGGCATCAGTAATATGAAGCCGGGCAATAATATCTGCCAGCCGTATAATTCTGTTTCTCAGATACCGTTTTTCATGGTTAATGTCTTCGAGACGTCCCGCTGAATTTTCCCGGGACTTCTGGTCTTCATCAAACATTATCTCCATCAGGTTGTAGAGTTGTTCCTGTTCTTCTTCATTGACATGGGCAACCCAGTTTGATATATCCTGGAGAAGCTTATGGGTTGACCGGGAATCTTCTGAAGAGAGAAAAGTTATAATGCGTTTTTTATGTTCAGGTGTGAGACGCTCAAGAATAAAATTTCTGACCTGCTGAAAACTCTCAGGAAAACTTTTTTCCACCACATCTTTAATCATGAAATCACGACGGTACGATTCGAAGTAGGTTTCAAGGGTTACTACTATATAACTGTAAAGTTTATCTTTTAGAATATGGTGTTTCCGGTTCTCTCCGATTCCGGTAAAGAATTTGATAAATATTTCAACTATCAGCTCGTTATCCCGTTCAGATTCTGTTGAAAGGGCAATCAGGCTTCTGAAGAGTTTATCGGGATCACGAAGTTTTTCGATGTTGCTTATCAGGGCATAGAGGGTCATGCTGATCAATTCAGGGTCTCTTGATGTTAGTGCCTTCATGACATAGATAAGAAATTCTCTGTGATTACATGATATCATTGAGCTGATGAAGGCGATTTTAGTCAGGTTGGAATATTCATCAAAGCGGGAAGACATTTTCCCCAGGAGAACCCGCACATCAAGAACCAGTTTATCGTCTTCACTTCCCGTATCGGAATAAGAAAAGGCTATACCATCAGTCTCTGTAGCTTCTGCTCTCATAGTGTCAATAAGCCTGCTGTTTAGATCATAGAGAGAGCGATAGACAAAATAGCAGAGCCGGTCATCTTTTCTGTTGAGGATTTCTTCAAAAGAGGAAACAATTCGAAAGGAAGAAAGAGAAAGAATTGCCTGCTCCTGGAGAAAGCGATTCGGATTCTCGCTATTGATAACCGCAAGCAGATAATTGAGAACCTCGTCGGTTCCCGAGCCAATTTTTTTTAATACAGAAAAGGCCTTTCCGGTAATATGGGGGCTGTTTTCAGATTCTTCAAGGCGGTTTAAGAAAGTAATTATATCCTGGATATCATCGGTGGTGCCGAATTCTTCAAGATGATTAAGGATGTGCATCACTTCTGAAGGTGATATCTTTTTCCCAAGCAGGGACTTAAGGCGCTGGGTAACTTCAACGGTGTTAAATTTCGACAGGATTGATATGGCACTTTGCCTGATATCAGGACCCCTTTCCAGCTCATTGAGAAGGATGTTCTGCCCTGTTTCAGTTCGAAGAATCCCGAGTATCCGGTGAAAGGAAATTCGTTCATAGGGAGCGAGTTTGAAACTTCGGCTTATTTCAAGTTTGATAGACTGTAGAAAGTTTTTTTCCTGCTGCTGCACGGTATCCTCACTTCTCAGGAGATCCCGTTGTTACCCTTGAGACCCCTTTCAATAAACTATGATCCTAATTGTCTGTCAGATTATTGCAACTAATTTATTGATGAAAAGCCTGTAGATGGATAATCGATGTGATTATATCTTATATTAACCAGGTTTTTATTTAAAAAAAAATTGACTACAGTGTCTTAAAATGGTTATATTTACCACTGGTTTGCACAATTCAGCAGATAAATACATTGAGAGGTAAATAATGAAACGGACTATTGCAATAATTTTGTCACTTTTTATGCTTGTGGCATTTGTCTCATGTGGCGGAGGAAAACAGAAAAAATCCAGCCAAAAGAATAAGGTTTCAATGCAGAAAAACCGCGGTCAGGCTACCGGTTATGCAACTATTTTTGATAATGATACAGCCCTCGCACGGGACCGCGCTATCGGTGATGCCAAGATTAAACTGGTCAGAAAGGTTCTTGGTGAGACTATCAGCGGAACCAGTGTCATGAAAGACTTTGAGCTCGTATCCAATATAGTAAAAGCAAAATCAATTGGTCTCGTGAAGAATGAATCAATTGTAAAACACTGGCAGGCAGGTACAGAATATTTTGTTACTCTTGAAGGAACCGTGGAGCCTGCAGCAATCGAAGATGCCATTGAGAGCATCCTGAATACCTATGGCCGTCCCAAGTTTATGGTACTTATCCAGGAAACCTTTGAGAGAAAAAGAAATATGCCTGGTTTTACCGAAACTGAAATGATAATCCAGGAGCTGATGGGAAACTCAGGTTTTGAATTTGTTGATGCAAGTATGACCCAGGAATTGATGAAACGTGACCGAAGGCGTATGAACAAGGCTATACAAGGACAGGTCAGTGATGATGTTCAGGAACTACTGCTCAATGACGCGGGTGCAGAGGTTATTATTATCGGCACAGCTCAAACTAATGACCAGTCTGGGGTCCTTCGCGCCTATGGTGCCACAAACATGAAATCCAAATCAGCAATTGTTCGCTTAAAGGCCATTGATGTTTATACCGGCAGGATTCTTGCTGCAATCAGCAGAAACGCCCCCGGGGTTCATATCGATTCAGCTACCGCATCTAAAAAAGCCATTGAGAACGTATTCAAGAAGATTCTCGGTAAGAGCGATCAGTATAGCGGCAAATTTAAAATGGGTCCCTTTATGAAAACCATTACGAATAAATTTGTCAAAGCTGCCAACAATCGGCAGATTAATCTACTGGTTTCTGGTCTTGATTATAATGGTCTGAGAAAATTTAGAAATAATGTATCACAGCGGATTCGCGGCGTACAGAGTGTTAACGCCAAGGGCCAGACAGGCCGGGCTGCACGTCTCGAAGTATATTTCGCCGGAAAAACCAATGAATTTGCCGATGAACTTATTGCAAAGGCAAACAATATGGGCTTCCAGATAAAAGTAAAGGAAAGCTATCCGAATAAGCTTGTTCTGTCAGTGGAGCAAAACAAATAGCCATTAAAACCAGATAAAAAAAGAAAAGGGGATTGTCCTGAAAATGCATGGACAATCCCCTTTTTTTTGTATATGATGAGCTGTGTTTATTCCTGTATGGAATTTTTGGTGGAGTTAATTTTCATCGAAAAATTTTAAAAAATATTTATAATATAATTATACAGCTTTAGTAGAAAAGCAATTACTGGTTTAGATGGTGAAAATGTAATGAGCAAAGGTGAAAGAAAAAAAATAAAAGGAGATGATAACGATTTTACCCGCCTTGGGTCTTTGCTCCAGAAAAAAAGAAGCAGAGAAAAGAGTAGAAGGGTTGATGATATCCTCAGCATGGATATACCTCCTGAAGAGAAAATAGTCCTTATTGATCAGGTCGATAAGGAAAAAAAGACCGTTGAGCTTTCGAAGATTCAAGAGAACAGTCATGACCTTGCCTCACTCCTGCGGCGTGAAAATATTATCTCCCGGGAAGCTGCACGGCACCTTCAGAAAAGTATCAAGGTTGTTCCGGGAAAAAGAAAATTTATTCAGTTTATTCTGCATGATTATCGTGAGCTGAGAGCATTCTGCCGTCGCTCTTCCTTTACAAATGTACGGTTCTTCCCGCCCCGGGTCAGTATTGACCGGGAGATGACTGAATTGTTTTTTAACAGGATACGCAATGATGCTGCAGAACTGGTATTTTCTCTGAAGCTGATTCTTTCCATCGGATGGCAGCATCTGGATAAAATGGAGTACAACCTGCTGGTTCAACTCGACATGCTCTGCCGACGGATAATCGATACGAGTATTCATCTTATGGATTTCCGTCATGGACAGGTTCTCGGTCAGATAAGTCAGCTTGAGGGAAATTTTTTTCTCTGCCATTATAAAAATAACTATCCTGAGCTTATTGTTTTGAAATTAAAGGAAGTAATCTCTCTTCATCCTGAATTGTCTATTAATAAAAACCGGATCATCTCCCTTGCTCAGAGTATTCTGGAAAATTCACCCCATTCAATGAACCTGGGAAGTTTTATCACCGCTGCCAATACCGCCCGCTACCGGCAGGTTATTCCTTTTAGTAATCTTTTTCGGGATGAATATCCCATGATAATTAACAATTTTGATTTTGAATGCAGTGGAGAGGTGAGGCACAATATTGACAGGGCCATTGAAAAATCGACAAAAGAACTGATCAGGGACCTTAGTCAAAAAAGAGAGATGGAACATGTTGCCGCCTATGTAAAGATTACCAGTGATGGTTCTTTTGAGTATCAACCCCTTGCTGACTTTTACAACGGCACATCGAAGCTTCACGAGGGGACCTTCGATGTTGATCGAAAAAAAATGCTGGATTTTATCATCAGGTTTTTTGACGCCTTCTTCTCGTCTTTTACTGATCTTCTCTCGGGAGAGGTCAGGTTTTCTGATAACCGGAAAGGGCGAATATTTTCTTCGGCTTTTTTTCAATTTGAGATGGAAAAGCTTTATCTTCTGCAACAGCGCCTGGCAAAATATCCCTATGCGGTGAAAGACTTTTCCCGGCGTGATTTTACAAAAATGATACTAAATCCGGGCAGTGAATCGGGGCCCAAAAGAGAGTCAGCGGGTATTGCCAGGGAAATGCTGGAACATCTTGCATCTATATCCGAAAAACTTATGCGCCTTTTACGGGGCCACAATGAAGGGGACCGGCAGTATGTAGCGGGAGACCCGCGGGTTATTTCAGAAGAGATGATCCAGCAGGGTTCCTTTGCTATCCCATACTATTCAGAAAAAATTTTAGAAGGAAGTGAAGACGGCGGGGAGACCATTCGGGAAATTCTTACCCGGGTTGTTTCGCTCATGCTTCTCTTCACCCGTTTTGTTAAGGATGAACGGGCTGATTTGTTCCTTTCAGGGCTGGAACGGGTCAACAGGTCCATTGCCGCCGCACAGGAACGGATCCGCCGTCTTGCTACAGTTGCAGAATACCAGAAAATGCGGGATCAGCATAACTTTTAATGACCGGTATCCTATATATAATGGGTGAGAACTTCCATCATTGCCGCATCAAGGCTTCCATATTTTTTTTTCAGTTGATCCCTGAGACCCTCGAGCTCCGGTGTAGGATGAAACCCTGAAAGATACCTGATTCTTCCGACACGGCGTCCCACAATATAGCATTCTTTTTCTTCTTCTTTCATTGAGAGGAAGGAATCGATGGTTGTGAGCATGGCATCCTTATCAGCGGGTAAACTTCCTTCAACATCTTCTATAAGGTTCATGATGTGATCACTTTCCAGCCTGCTGGTTATCCCTTCAAGATTTTCAATGAAAAGGCGTATCTCCCTGACTTTCTCTTCTTCCGAGAGGGGGGTCCATTTTTTTTCTTCCATCAATGTAAAGAGGGGCGTTCCTGGTACGGGTATTGTGCTCCGGAGCCGGATGAAGGTCGGGTTAACCGCGTTGATAACACGGGCTGATTCGCGGGCATTCTCCCGGCTGTACTCCCTGCCCCCTGAGCCGGGCATGAAATACTGGGAGACTTCAAAACCTGCGGCTATGGCCCGCTGGCCCGCATCAATCTGCCGCTCCTGGGTAACGCCTTTTTCTATCAGTTTCAGTACCGCATCTGAGCCTGATTCCATTCCGATATGGATACGGTTGAGTCCTGCCCTGTAAAGGGCCTGAAGCTCTTCATCACTTTTCCTGCTCACCGTATGG
This sequence comes from uncultured Leptospirales bacterium, assembly GCA_964585555.1. Taxonomy (GTDB): domain Bacteria; phylum Spirochaetota; class UBA4802; order UBA4802; family UBA5550; genus CAZHNW01. Next base: position 5,751 of record CAZPEK010000243.1, read on the forward strand.
GCCCGCGCGTAGGTGGTTATCCGCTGTATCGAGGGGAATTTTTCCCTGATATATTGAAGCACCTCAAGGAGCTGAGGGGTCTTCATGATAAGGGAATCGGCATCCTGGAGAAAAAGGCTTTCCATGCCGGAGTTCATCCAGAAGGCCACCTGTTGTATGTATGATTCATCGATTCTCTTTTCCCGGGCAATCTCGAAAAAGCTTTTCCCCGTTGACAGGCCCCCCTGCCTCTGTTCTTTGATAAGCAGATCACGGATATATGTCATGGCGTCAATATCTGATTTGATCTCATCGACGGTGCGCAGAGAAAATTTCTGCCCCTTGTAAACCGGGCAGAAGGCGCAGTGGTTCCAGGGACAGTTGCGTGTCAGGCGCAGCAGTATAC